>CADDZC010000007.1 GCA_902812365.1 Acidobacteriota bacterium
GTACTCCTGCGCGAGCGACAGGGCATACTGCCCGGCTCGTTGCGCGCACGCTGAAAAGTCCGTACACAAGAGAATCTTTCGGAGATGGACAGGCTCCTCCACGTGCTGTGGGTTTACGAAATCATGGGCCGGCTTGCGCACCGCCAGCACCGGGCAAGGGGCCTTCCGCAGTATCGCTTCGGTCACTGAGCCCATCACCCAGCGGTCGAGCCCCCGCCGGCCGTGCGTGCCCATGACGATCAAGTCGGGACGGATCTCGGCGGCGTACGCCAAAATAGAGTCCGGCACGAAGCCCTTATGGACCGCCGCTTCCACCTTCACGGCGTCCGCCCGGTGCCGCTGCACCATTTCCTGAAGTCGCTCCTCGGCTCCCTGGCTTAAGTCCTCATAGAGGGCGCTTCCGGCCACGTCCGGAAAAGCGTAGTAAGGGTAAGCCGCCGCCAGAAGCTGAATGACATGCTCGACGTAGAGTTGAGCCCCATAGTGCAGGGCTAGCGAATAGGCATAGTCGAAAGCCTTAGCCGAACATTCGGAGAAATCCACCGGACACAGAATCCGTTCAATCTTGGGCATGTTCTCGTCCCTTCATGCCGAGCGGTTTCGACGCTTCGGTGTTAGTTTAGAGCGTTGGTCCCGCGCTCCGGCTGTGACCTGGATCACAGGTCGCTCATCCGCCGAATCCTTGACTGTCAGCCCGGATTCTCGTTGGTTGCACCGGTAGCTTCCGAATGATAAGTTTCGAGTCTATGGGTCAGACGGGCGTCGAATCGGCCATTCACGAGGCAGGCAATTTGTTCGAGCGGCTGTTTGAGTCCCTGCCGGACGGCGTACTGCTCACCGACTCGAAGGGGGCGATTCTTCGCGTCAATACTCAAGCCGAACGGCTTTTCGGTTACGACCGGGCGGAACTGGTGGGCCAGCCGGTGGAGATTCTCATCCCCGAGCGCTTCCGGGCTGCGCACGCGGGCGAGCGCGAGGCCTATCATCAGGCGCCCCGGGTTCGACCCATGGGAGCGGGTCTCGAGCTCTATGCCCGGCGCAAGGACGGCACCGAGTTTCCGGTGGACATCATGCTGAGCCCGGTGGAAGCTCCCGAAGGTCTGCGCGTGATCGCCGTGGTCAGGGACATCACCGAGCGGAAACGAGCCGAGCAGGCTCTAAGAGAAAGCCAGGCGATGCTCGAAAAACTCTTCGAGTCTTCGCCCGACGGCCTCTTGCTGGTGACGAGTCTGGAGGGGCGGATCGCGCGCGTCAACGCACAGGCGGAAACGATGTCGGGCTACCGGCGTGAAGACCTGCTTGGCCGGTCGGTCGATGAGCTGATTCCTCCCCGCTCGCGCAATCCGCACGGGATCAGCCGCCTCACCTATCGTCCGGAAGACCGTGCCCAGGGCCCCGGAGCCATCCTGGAACTTTATGTGCGACGCAAGGATGGCACCGAGTTTCCGGTGGAGGTCACGTGCAGTCCGGTCGAGACCGATCAAGGCGAGATGGTTCTGGGGGTGGTGCGCGATGTCACGGCGCGCAAACAAGTGGAAGATGCCTTGCGGCACAGCGAAGAGCGGCTGCGGTCGATTGTCGAAGGCGTCAAGGATTATGCCATCCTGACTTTAGACAGTGACGGCCGAGTCACGAGCTGCAACCCAGGCGCGACGCGCATTTACGGCTATCCGGCCGACGAGATCCTCGGACAGCACTTTGCGCGCTTCTATCCGCCTGAAGAAATTGGCCAGGGCAAACCGGAAGAAGTACTGAGACGGGCCGCCGAGCAGGGCCGGTTTGAAGATGAGGGCTGGCGGGTGCGCAAGGGCGGATCGCAGTTTTGGGCTAATGTGGTGGTGACCGCGCTGCGGGACGGCGCCGGCAATTTACGCGGGTTTTCCGAGATCACGCGCGACTTCACGGCGCGCAAGCGAGCTGAAGAGGCTCTGTTGCTGGAAATTACCAACGTCCTGATTTCCAACCTGGACATCCGCAAACTGCTTTCCGCCATCTCGGCCGGGCTCGGCCAGATTGCGCCCCATGATTATGCCAGTCTGGCCCTATACGATGTCGAGGCGAAGCAGTTGCGGCTCCATCTGCTCAAATCCCCGGCGGGCCTGGAGCTGGAAGAAGAAGAGCGGTTCATTCCGCTTGAAGGCACTCCGGCCGGCTTGAGCTTTACCACGCGGCAGCCGGTGGTGGTGGACCGGCTGGATGACGGGCGCTTTACCACCGCCACCATTCAGCACTTGGTCGCGGCAGGAATTAGATCGGGCTGCTGGCTTCCCCTCATCAGTCACGGGAGGCCGATCGGCACCTTGGGCGTGGCCAGCCTCAAGGAAGGCACTTGCGCCCGGGTGAATCTGAATCTGCTGACCCAGGTGGCCAACCAGGTGGCGCTGGCGCTCGATAACGCCGCCGCCTTCAGCCGGATTCAAGAATTGAACCAGCGTCTGGCGGAAGAGAAGCGGTACCTTGAAGGCGAGCTTCGCACCGAATACAACTTCGAGGAGATCATCGGGGAGAGCGCGGCGCTGAAGCGCGTTCTGAAGCAGGTCGAGACGGTGGCTCCGACCGACGCCACGGTGCTCATCCTGGGCGAGACGGGGACGGGCAAGGAGCTGATCGCCCGCGCCATTCACAACCTCAGCGGGCGGCGCGAGCGCACCTTTGTGAAGCTGAACTGCGCCGCCATCCCCGGCGGCCTGCTCGAAAGCGAACTGTTCGGCCACGAAAAAGGAGCCTTCACCGGGGCGATTTCCCGGAAAATCGGCCGGCTCGAGCTCGCCCACCGCGGAACCCTGTTTCTGGACGAGGTCGGCGACATTCCCCTGGAAGTTCAGCCCAAGCTTCTGCGCGCGCTCCAGGAGAAGGAGTTCGAGCGCCTGGGCAGCACGCGCACCATACCGGTGGACTTGCGCCTGATCGCCGCCACCAATCGCGACCTGGCGCAGATGGTCAAAGCCGGCCAATTCCGCAGCGACCTCTATTACCGCCTGCGGGTTTTCCCGATTCAGGTGACGCCGCTGCGGGAGCGCCGCGGCGATATCCCCATTTTGGTGCATCATTTTGTGGAAAAACACGCCCGGCGCATGAATAAGCGCATCGACACTATCCCTCCCGAGGTTATGGAGGCCTTGGAGCGCTGGCCGTGGCCCGGCAATATCCGCGAACTCGAAAACTTTATCGAGCGGGCCGTGATCTTGTCCCCCGGACCGGTGCTGCGTCCGCCCCTCTCGGAACTGACCTTGCCGGATGAGCCTCCCAGCCAAGCCTCAGGAAAGATTTCCACCCTCGCGGCCGCTGAACGCGAGCACATCCTCCGCGCCCTGCGCGAAGCCCAAGGAGTGATCGCCGGGCCGAAGGGCGCGGCAGCCCGTCTGGGCCTCAAACGCACCACACTCAACGCCAAGATGCGCAAGCTGGGGATCACGCGCAAGGACATCTGACCTTATTTGGTCAGATGACCAGCCGCGGGCATGGTCACTACCCTACTTTTCATGCCCTCGTAGGTTTCAGTCTTTATCTTATCATTCGTTAAATCAAGTGGTTGCGCGCAGAAGCTTGGCGTGGCCACCTTCGTGCTTTCTTGACAAGCAGCGGAAGGGGACGCTGACGGCTGGCGGAGTTCAATACGGGATCTTCCGGCCGAGACGGATTAAAGGCACCCCCGAGCAGACCGGCGCATCAAGGAGGACGGTCATGCAGGCCAAAGTTCATGCATTGCTCGTCCGAGACGACGACAGCCCTGTGGCCGAACTTAAGCCCATGTTGGAAAAACAAGGAGTCATCACTTCGCAGGCGCGAAGCCGGGCCGAGGCGGAGCGCATTCTGACCCGCCTGGAACGTCCGGTTTTGATCTTTACCGACACGGTGCTCGCCGACGGCACCTGGGCGGAGATCAAGGCGCTGGCGCAGAGCCTGGAGCCCCCGGTGCCGGTCATCGTGGTGTCCCGGTTCGTGGACATTCCTCTGTATCTGGATGTGCTGGAGCAGGGGGCCGCCGACTTTCTCGTTCCCCCATTTTCTGAGGCGGAGCTGACGTTTGTCGTCCAAAGTGCGCTGCGCCCGCCGGCGCCGCCCGCTCTCTCGCTGATACTGCGGCGGCCGGCGGGAACAGGCGTGGAGGTATCACATCATGCTGAGAATCACGCTGGTTCGCGAAGCCGAGCTGTCCACGCTTAAGGTGGAAGGGAGGCTCAGCGGGCCGTGGGTGGCCGAACTTGAACACAGTTGGAATGAATTCCTCAAGGAGGGGATGGCACCGAGCGTACAGGTTGACCTGTCCGAGGTAACGTCGGTCAGCTCGGAAGGCAAGCAGTTACTCCGGCGGATGTGGGAGCAAGGAGCGAAGCTTCAGAGCCGCTCGCTGATGACGCAATTCATTCTCAACCAAATCAGGAAGGAGATGAAAGGAAAGCGGTCAGGCGGAGAAGGAGGGCGCGATGGGTTCGGGCACAGAGCTGAAAGCCGTGGGACGGTGCGCGGGGTGCACCGTCAAATCTGAAGGCCTCTTTTGTGATCTGGGCATCGGGGCCTTGCAAGAGCTCAGCCGTATCAGAGTGGAGAGTAGTTATCCGAAAGGAGCGCGGCTGTTTGAAGAGCAAGATGCGCCGGGCGGAATCTATATCCTTTGCCAGGGACGCGTGAAACTCTCGATGACCTCGAGCGAGGGCAAGAGTGTGATTTTGCGCATTGCCGAACCCGGCGAAGTGCTGGGCCTGCATGCCGCAGTTTCAGGCCGTCCTTACCAGGCGAGAGCCGAGACCCTCGAGCCCTCCGTCGTCAGCTTCGTGCGACGGGAAGACTTCCTGCGTTTTCTCCAGGAAAACCCGGAAAGCTCGCTGCGGGCGGCCCAGCAGCTCAGCCGGAATTACCAGTCGGCTTGTGAGCGGGTGCGGTCGCTGGGTCTGGCACACTCGGCGGAGGGGAAGTTGGCTGGATTTTTGCTCCTGTGGGCCACCAAGGGGCGCCCGAGCCCCCAGGGTACCCGGGTGGTGCTGGCCCTCACCCACGAGGAAATTGGGCAGATGATCGGCCTGTCTCGGGAAACGGTGACGCGCACCATGAGCGACTTCCAACGCCGGCAGCTCGTGGCCAGGCGCGGAGCGACGCTAGTAATCCAAAACAAAGACGCCCTCGCGCAATTTGCCGGAATCTAGCCAGCGTTTGACCTGTCACCAAGGTTCCTGCCCGGCTCACTGCCGGACACCGGGCCACATCGTCGCTCATCCTTCTTTGCCAGCCCATCCCCACCGCTCTCGTCCCCTCCTGATGTGATCGCCGTCACTGCCGGTCACTTTTCGAAGATCGAAACTGAAACCAGCGCAGTTTCGGCAAAAACCCTGCCGGCGCACAGGAGGTGACCAAGGATCGAGGGAAAACGTGAAGGCCAAGGTCAGCCTGAGTCTTGCCGAGATCTGCGAGGGGCTTTCCCCGGCAACCTGTGAGGAGTTCCAGCTTCTGGGCAAGCGGCGCGCTTATCCGCGGGGTTTCACTCTGTTCCGGACCGGAGAGTCCTGCGCGGGCATTTTCTGGATCGTTTCCGGGCGCGTGCGGACATCCACAGGAGGCGCCGAAAACATTTCACAGCTCGCTCAGCCGGGAGAAATTCTCGGCCTGAAGGAAGCGCTCTGCGGCGAAGCCTACAGCTTATCCGCCGAGACCAACGGCCCCGCCGAGGTGAGTTTCGTGAGCCTGGAGGACCTTTCAGTATTTCTGGCGGGTCACCCGGACGCCGCCTTTCGCATTGTTCAGCGGCTGAGCGGTTATCTAGGCTTGATTCTCGAACACCTCCGCTCCGCGCTCCGGCGAAGCAGCCCTTCAAATTGACAAGCGCCGGGAGCGACGCGCATATGTTTTGATCATCCCGGCTTATCGGGTGTTAATCTTAGAGAAGGAACGGAGAATCGTGCTAAATGGTGAAGACTGATTATCAAGCAAACGCTCAGCCGCCGGCCGGGCTCTTGTCCTCAGACGAACTCAGAAAGGTCCATGCCTACTGGCGGGCAGCCAATTACCTCTCGGTAGGCCAAATCTATCTTTATGAGAACCCGTTGCTGCGCGAGCCGCTCAAGCCAGAGCACATCAAGCCGCGCCTGCTCGGCCACTGGGGCACGACGCCGGGCTTGAACTTTATCTACGTCCACCTGAACCGGCTGATCCGAACGTACGACCTCAACGTCATCTATATTACCGGCCCGGGCCACGGCGGCCCGGCGCTGGTGGCCAATACCTATCTGGAGGGGACCTACAGCGAGTTCTATCCCAACGTCCCGCAGGATGCCGAAGGGATGAAGCGACTCTTTAAGCAGTTCTCGTTTCCGGGCGGCGTGCCGAGCCATGCGGCGCCGGAAACCCCGGGCTCGATCCACGAAGGCGGCGAGCTGGGCTACGCCATTGCTCATGCTTACGGCGCGGCGTTTGATAATCCCGATCTGCTGGTCTGCTGCGTCGTGGGCGACGGAGAAGCCGAGACGGGGCCGCTTGCCGCGAGCTGGCATTCCAACCAATTCCTCAATCCCGCTCGCGACGGAGCGGTGCTGCCCATTCTTCACCTCAACGGGTACAAGATCAACAATCCCACCGTGCTCGGGCGGGTCAGCAACGACGAGCTCGGCGAGCTTTTTAGAGGGATGGGCTACAAGCCCTATTTTGTGGAAGGCGACCAGCCGGAAGCGATGCATCCGCTGATGGCCGGGACGCTTGAAACCGTGCTGCAGGACATTCGGACCATTCAAGATTCGGCACGCTCGAAAGGTTTCTCGGCTCGACCTGTCTGGCCCATGATCATCCTGCGTACCCCGAAGGGTTGGACGGGGCCGAAGGAAGTGGACGGGTGGCCCGTGGAGGGCACGTACCGAGCGCATCAGGTTCCGATTCCCTCGCCGCAAACCAACCCGGAGCACCTGAAGCTGCTCGAAGAATGGATGAAAAGCTACCGGGCCGAAGAGCTGTTCGATGCTGAGGGAAAACTTCTTCCCGACCTGGCTGAATTGGCTCCAAAGGGCGAGCGGCGCATGGGCGCGAATCCCCATGCGAACGGCGGCGTGCTGCTGCGCGACCTAGTGATGCCGGACTTTCGGGACTATGCCGTCACCGTCCCCAAACCGGGCACGGCCACGGCGGAAGCCACGCGGGTGCTCGGCCAATTTTTGCGCGATGTGATGAAACTGAATCCCCGCAACTTCCGTGTGGTGGGCCCGGATGAGACCGCCTCGAATCGCCTCGGCGCCCTTTTTGAAGTCACCGACAAGGCCTTTATGGGCCAGATTCTGCCCACCGATGATCATCTTTCGCCCGATGGGCGCGTGATGGAGGTGCTGAGCGAGCACCTTTGCCAGGGTTGGCTCGAAGGATACCTCCTCACCGGCCGCCACGGCTTTTTCTCTTGCTACGAAGCCTTCATCCACATCGTCGACGCCATGTTCAACCAGCACGCCAAATGGCTGAAGGTGACGCGCCAGATTCCCTGGCGGCGGCCTATCGCTTCGCTCAATTATCTGCTTACGTCACATGTGTGGCGGCAGGATCATAACGGCTTCAGCCATCAAGACCCCGGCTTTATCGATCATGTGGTGAACAAGAAGGCGGATATCGTCCGCGTCTATTTGCCGCCCGATGCGAATACGCTGCTCTCGGTGGCGGATCACTGCTTGCGCAGCCGCCACTACGTCAATGTGATCGTCGCCGGTAAGCAGCCGGAACTTCAGTGGCTGGATATGGACGCGGCGGTGAAGCACTGCACGGCAGGCGTCGGCATTTGGGAGTGGGCCTCGACCGATCAAGGTGCCGAGCCGGATGTGGTGATGGCCTGCGCGGGGGACGTCCCCACGCTGGAAACGCTCGCGGCCGTCGACCTGCTGCGCCGGCGCTTCCCGGACATTAAGGTCCGGGTCATCAACGTGGTGGATTTGATGACCCTTCAGCCCTCGACCGAACATCCGCACGGCCTCCCCGACCGGGAGTTCGATTCGATGTTCACAACCGATAAGCCTATCATTTTCGCCTACCACGGCTATCCCTGGCTCATCCATCGCCTCACCTATCGCCGTACCAATCACGCCAATCTCCACGTGCGGGGCTATAAAGAAGAGGGGACAACGACGACGCCTTTCGATATGGTGGTGCTCAACGATCTCGACCGCTTTCATCTGGCCGGAGACGTCGTCGACCGCGTGCCGCGGCTCCAGCGCACAGGCGCTCACTTCAAGCAGTTTCTGCGCGAACGGCTTTTGGAACACAAACAATACATTTGCCGTTTCGGCGAGGATCGGCCGGAAATTCGCGAATGGAAATGGCCCTATTGAGGCATGGAAATTCTCGTCCTGAACGCCGGCTCGAGCAGCCTGAAAAGCACCCTCTACGATCTGACGGCTCCCCTTCCCGCCGAGCCGCCGAAGCCGGTGTGGGAAGGCAAGATTGAATGGGGTGACGCAGCGCCGTTGCGCGCCCACGGCGCGGAAGCGCCCAGAGGCGACTCGCCGGCCCGCTCGCATCGGGAGGCGACGGCTCATCTGCTCGGCCGACTCTGGTCTGCCCGCGCCGGAAGCCAATCCCTAAGCATTGCGGTGGTGGGCCACCGCGTCGTCCACGGGGGCTGGGAGTATATCCGTCCCACGGTAATCACGCCCGAGGTGAAGGCCGGCATTCGCCGCCTGGCGGAATTTGCCCCACTCCACAATCCCGCCGCTTTGGAAGGCATCGAGATCGCCGAGTCACAACTGCCCTCAGTCCCCCAAGTGGCCGTCTTTGATACGGCATTTCACGCGCACTTGCCCGCCCTCGCCGCCATCTATCCCGGCCCATACGAGTGGTTTGAGCAAGGAATTCGCCGCTACGGCTTCCACGGCATCAACCACCGGTATTGCGCCGAGCGGGCGGCGCGGCTTTTGGGGCGGGACTTTAACACCTTGCGCCTGGTCATCAGCCATCTGGGCAATGGTTGCTCGCTCGCCGCCGTTGCGGGTGGAAGAAGTGTTGAAACCACAATGGGATTTACGCCCCTTGAGGGCCTGATGATGGGGACACGCTCCGGATCAGTCGACCCGGGAATCCTGATCCACCTGATGCGACACGGAGGGCTAACCGCCGAGAAGCTGGATGCCGTGCTCAACCAGCAATCCGGCTTGCTCGGCATTTCCGGCATCTCCGGCGACATGCGGGAAGTTCTTGCTGCTATGAAGGCTGGAAACGCCCGCGCCCGGATGGCGTTTGAGCTTTATAGCTATCGGCTCGTCTACTATATCGGCGCGATGGCGGCTGTACTCGGCGGCCTTGACGCCCTGGTCTTCACCGCCGGCGTGGGAGAGAACTGCGCGGAACTGCGCGCCGCCACGTGTGAGCGGCTCGGCTTCCTGGGCCTTGCGATCGATCCGCGGACGAACGCGCAACCCGCTGCCAACCGCGATCGCGATATAGCCACCGGTGAATCTTGCGCGCGTGTGCTGGTGATTCGCGCCCAGGAAGACTGGGCTATCGCCCGGGAGTGCTTCAACCTGATGAACGTCCCTCGGGCCTGAAGCCCGGCCGGAAGGTGCCGTATCATCGAGCTGTAGGTTCTCCAGCCATCCAGAGACTCAGTTTTGGATTGGAGGATTCCGCCGCTCGACCCGACTCAAACACACACGTGCTGAACGGGCCGGCCTTGGCTGTCACGCGGCGTGAAGCACACAAACGTTGACCTTGGGAAGTTCTCGAGCCACGGCCGGTT
This sequence comes from Acidobacteriota bacterium, assembly GCA_902812365.1. GTDB lineage: Bacteria > Acidobacteriota > Terriglobia > UBA7540 > UBA7540 > CADDZC01. The sequence continues at coordinate 9,695 of CADDZC010000007.1, forward strand.
GGCAGGAAGCGCCGCGCTGGCAGACTATTACCGTGGTCGGAGCGGCGGCTGGGTCTGCGGAGGCGGCATGTATTCAGGCCGCAGCCCCGTTCTCAAACAACTGCTTGCGCCACCGGTAGAAAACCGTCGGGTGGAGCTGATCTTCGTCGCACCAGGTGGAAACCGCAACCCCATCAATCAAGTGCCGACGCAGCATGGCGACCTTTTCCTCGGGGGTGATGCTTACGCTCGTTCCTTATAACTCCTCTCCGTGGTAGCTATCTTAACGGGAGAACTCTCCATTTTCAGCTGAGGCAGGACAGCTTGGCCTTCCAATCAGCGCTGTATTGCCTGTGTGCTCGCTTCATTCTGCCTCCTCCTGGAGGCAGCGATTTTACACCTTAGATGTCTGTCCAAATTTCGGGGAGCACTTCACTTTCGAACCTATTGGCCGCCCTGATTCGGAAAGGCTTCAACTACCCATTGCTTCTCTCGCCCAGCAGAAGCGCCTCGCGGCGATCCGGCTTCCGTCGGCAGGCATGCTCATCAACTCAACAACTCCTTGGTGTACCCATTGCCAAAACGCAAGCTCTTTTAGTCCACATAGAGGACTCCAATACCATACCCGCCCTGATTCGGATCCCGAACGAACTCCGCGTGACGATATTTGCCTTTCACTCCACTCCAGAATTGCGGTACACCGCCGACGTTCTCAGCGGGACCAGCAACTATATCGTGAAAAGCAATGATCCCACCTTTGCGGACCAGAGGTGCATAAAGCGCGAAGTCTTGCTTTACGCCTTCATAGCTATGGTCGCCGTCGATAAAGAGATAATCCAGGGGTCGGCCCCGCAATGCGTCCTTGACTTTCACCACCAGTTCGTATGAGTGTGAGTCCCCTCGTAGAGTGTAAATTCGTTGACTACCGTGCGCGAAGCGCCTGTAAAGCCACGCCCGCCAACCGCTATAGCCTCCCCCGAACGCGCCTCCGAACAGATCAACACTGATGATTATTGCTCGCGGACTTGCGAGCCGCGTCAAAAAGAGAAGCGTGCCCCCTTTGAACGTGCCGATCTCCATAGCGGCCTCGGGACGCAACACTTCGAGGATTTCCCCAAGTGCGGTCAGCTCGCTCGGAACCTGGATCGCGCGACAAAACTCTTCCCGCGTGACCAGCGCCACCACGGCCTGCACATCAGCCCGTCGATCGAAGAGCGCAAGGCGGGCCAAAAGTCGGCCGGCAAGGTAGGCGCTTCGAATCTTTTGAAACCGCTTGCCAGCGTTCTCAGCTTTGTCTGGGATCGGCTCCCTCAGCGTTGCATTTTCAGCAGCGTCTTGAGCTGCCATTTTTCCTCGCCGTTGATAATATAGTGCCAAGTAATCAGCAAAAAGGCCCCTCCTGAAGCCAGAGCCGCAAGGGCGTGCGGAAGCATCGCGCGGCTGGAGCTCCAGGTCAATAAAAGCGCAATGGTCAGCGTCGCAAGCATTGCCGCAATACGTCTCATCTCGCGGGTCACGAGTGCGCGCGGAGACAGATGAGTGAACCGGCAGGCCGCGACGGTAAGCAGAAGAAAATCGATCGTCACGCGGATCGTCCAGACCAGGGCCGCCCCGGCTAACCTGAAACGGCTCACTAGGACCCACGCCAAGACGACGTGAAGCGGCAACTCGATCAGGTGAAACTTCGCCGTTATATCAGGGCGCCCGATTCCCTGCAAAAGGCAATACGGCGCATTGGCGAGCGAGTTGATCAGGACGCCTGCTGCCAGGATTTGGAGCGCCGCGGTGCCTTCCGCAGCGAACTTAGTGCCGAGCCAAACTGCCAGAATCGTGTGAGCGAAGAAAATCAGCACCACGACGAGCGGGCCCACGAGCAAGAGCAGAAACTTTAGCGAGCGGATGAGAGCGCTTCTAACCCATTCCATGTCTCCGCGCCCCGCCGACGCGCTGAACGCCGGAAAGAGCGTCGTCATCAGGCCGGCGGGTAGGATCCACAGCTTCGTTGCAATCATGTACGCCGGCTGATAAAACCCGACGGCAGCGATCGACACGAGGCTTCCGATGAGAAACCGGTCGAAGTAGACCAGTACAGGACCGACGGCGCCCGAAATGGTGACCCAGCAGCCATAACCGACCAGAGAACTGAGGAGCCGAGAGTTGAATTGAATACCTTTCGCCAGCGAGGGGTAGAGACGCACACACAGCGAAAATAAAATCCCGCTTGCCGCCAGTCGCGCGAGAACCAAGCCGAGCACGATGTCAGGGAGACCAAATCCGAAAGCCAGGGCGACGACGGGAACCATATAGGTAAAAGCACTCGACGGCACGGCGACTACATTAACCAAGTCGAACCGCTGCGTTGCCATGAGCATGCCCTGGAGAGAGCCGTTCACAAAGTCGATGGGAAATGAGAGCGCCAGCAGCAAAAAGACGATGTGAGCTTCCGAGTGAAGCGCAAGGGGAATCTTCAGCATATCGTCAACCAAGCGGGGCGTGATGAGGGCCAGCAGGATGCCGGCCACGACGCCAAAGCAAGTCTGGCTGACTAGGGCGGTCCAGACCAACTCGGGAAGCCTTCCCATTTCCCCCTTACCGACGAGCTCAGCCACAAACTTCGTGGTCGCCGGGCCGATACCCAGGTCGAACAGGGCAAAGTAGCCGATAACTGTCCAGGCGAGCGAGAGGAGACCGAAACGGTCTGGTCCCAGGTGGCGGATTACGTACGGCACCGCGACTACCGCAATGAGCAGAGAACTGACCCTGGCGGCGATGTTCAGGAAGGCGTTGCGCGCGAGCAGGCTTCCGCGAACCTTCAACGCTGTCCCCATCAACGATTCCTCGGCGGAGTTAAAGTGTGAGGGCTACGCCAACCGGAAATCCCAACCTCACGATCCACACGTTCAGGAGGCCCGTGGCACGCCACTACCCGCCGCGGGCCTCCTCGCCGTCAATCAGCTCGCCGCGCTCCGTAGCCGCATACCCCTCTTCAATAATTTTAGCGCGGCTCTACGCCAGCCACGCATCGCGGTCCTGCAACAGTTCGAGCCAGCGATCGATCACTTCTTGGACGCGGTGGTACGACTCCGAGCCCAACACCTCTTCGATCAGCCGCTCCTGCCCCGGTCGTAGGGTAATCGTCATGCAGGCTTCTCCAGCTCTCAGCCTATCGTGCCCTGCCGGCAGGCGTCAAGCCGCTTTCAGTCGGCCTTCGCGGCAGGGATCACGAAGTCTGTGACAGTAGTTTTATTGTTCTCGCGCCATGCCTTAAAGACCTTCCCCAGGTAGCTTCTCCGTCTTTCCGCCCACCGTTTGAACCCGTTATGCTCCGTTAACCTCCGTTCGAGGTCCGGGTCGTTGCCGCCAACCAGCGGACCGAAACGGCCTAGAACCAAACATTACTCGGACAGAGGAATCTGTGAAAGGTTGGACTTGTCCCCATTTTTGAGACAAACGGTTAAGACTCGAAATTCAGCGAATGGTATAAGAATGCCATCGAAGGGAGAATTGAGTCATGGGTTGGTCTCGACGGCAGTTCAGGAAGGAGTTCAAGCATGCGGTTCTCACCCGTCTGGTCGGTGGATTAAAGCTGGACCTACCGGAACGGCTTGGAAAATGCTCGAAGCCGCCTTGCGGTCGCCACCACGATAAATACAGCCGGCGTGCCCAGGACAAGATGGGCTCGCGGCTGATGATAGCGCGCCGCCTCGATCAGCAGCAGAAGGCCCGCCAGCAGGATAAGCGCCAGCGAAATGCCCCGGTGGAAGCGGCCGAGTTCCGATTCAATCCAGGGACCCATTTCACGCTCAATTTCGCGTCCGTTACGAGAATCCGTACACTGCGGTTTGATCCGGCACGCATTGCAAGCGTGGGCCGGGGCTTTGTACCGGATGACACGCCGGTCCTCATCGGTAACGCTGCGGTGCAAATAATGGCCACTGGGACATTCCCAGCGGTCCAACTCGTCATGAAACGTGAAGCCGCCCAGCTCGTATTGCTGGGAGCGGCAATGAGAATGAACGGCAAGCCGCTCGAGCACGCCCGCTGCAATCATGAGAAACAAAGCGTACCCGGCGGCGAACAACACCTCGGACGGTATGGACTCCACCATGTTATTGCTGCGGGACTTCGATTACATCTGTGAAGAGCACGTCGGCAGCTTCTTCGGCGGCGGCTGGTCTTGCATGCCGGATCCCCAGCCAGCTGAGGTAAACCAGCGGGAGAACGCCGCCCAAGATGAAGAGTACGTCGCCCGGCAGCCGCAACCATTCGATCACGCGGTTGGTGGGCGCTGTCACAAACTTCAGCGTTCGCGCATCGTAATACCCGCTGCTTACTGAGTGATAGAGCTGAACCATTCCCAGCGGCAGGAGCGTGGCAAATACCATCCACACCAAACCCAGATTGAGCGACCAGAAGCTGACTTTTGCAGCCCGCTCCGGCCAAGACGCTTCGCGTACGATATAGCGAAGGCAAAAGAGCGCCAGAGCGACGGCCAGCATTCCGTAAACGCCCATCATGGCCGCATGGCCGTGGTTGGCCGTCAGCGCTGTACCGATCTCATAGTACGAGACAATGGGTAGATTAATGAGGAAGCCGAAGATTCCTGCCCCGAGGAAGTTCCAGAAGCCCACGGCCGCCAGAAACATCACGGACCAATAGTGAGGAAAGGGCGTGCGGGACCGGGCACCTTGGCGGGCGCCGAGTTGCAGAAAGCTCCAGGCTTCAAGCGTCAGGAAAGTGAGTGGAATGACCTCGGCGGCAGAAAAGAACGCGCCGAGTGCCATGTGGACGGAAGGCTCGCCTGAGAAATAGACATGGTGCATTGTACCGATAATGCCTCCGGCAGAGTAGAGTACAATATCGAGGTAGATGAGGCCAAGTGCCACCCGCTCCCGCACGATGCCTAGCAGCACGAAGATATATGCCACCATGACCGTCGTGAACAACTCAAGAAAATCTTCCACCCATAAATGCACGACCCAAAACCGCCAGTAATCGGTGGTGGTGAAGTTCGAGCTCGGCCGAGCCAGCAAGCCGACCGCGTAGAAGGTTGGAATTGAAAGTGCCGAGAAGAAGAAAAGCCAGGGCATATTGCCGCGATGCTCGATGCTGAGCCGCAAACGCAAGCCGCGAAACAAAATCACCACCCAAAAAAAGAGTCCCAGGCTCAGCAGGATCTGCCAGAAGCGGCCCAAGTCCAGGTATTCAAAACCCTGGTCGCCAAACCATGACCAGGCGCGCGAGATCCATCCTTCAATGCCCGCCATTTCACCGATCAGGCTCCCAAACACCACAAGCGCGAGCGCCGCCAGCAGCGCGTAAGCCAGCCAATGCTGCCGCCGTGGCTCGCGGCCGGCAATCATCGGCGCCAGGAAAATGCCCGCTGCCAAATAGGATGTTGCAACCCAGAAAATCGCCAGTTGCACATGCCAGGTACGGGCCAGATTAAATGGCAGCCACGTGTTTAAGTGGAGTCCAAAGAAACTTGAAATGTCTGCGCGGTAATGCTGCGACGCGCCCCCGAGCAAGGTCTGGACGAGAAAGAGCATCGCCATGACAAAGAAGAACCAGGCGGAAACGCGTTGCGCAGGCGTCAGGGGGACCTCTCCGGGCCGTTTGAAAGAAACGGCTCTGCGCTCGGCGCCGTGCCAGCCGAGGAACTGCCAGCGGCCAAATGCAAACAGGAGAATGCCGATGCCGCCGAGTAAGGCGATTAGGGAAAGCACGCTCCAGACCACCATGTCTGCCGTGGGATGATTGCCCACCAGCGCTTCGGGCGGCCAGTTATTGGTGTAGGAATAGCTCTTGCCGGGGCGCATTGCCGCGGACGCCCATGCCGACCAGGCAAAGAAGGCTGTAAGCTTGCGGATGCTTTCCAAATCGCGGATGGCTTCCGGCCGCAAGCCATGGTTGCTGCTGGTTTGCCCAAAATAAATTTGATAGTAGCTGCACAACTGCGTGAACGCCGCGGCCTGCGCGATGGTAAACGTCAAAGTTCCCGTAGCGGAATCGTAGCGATTGGTCTTGAAATCAGCGAGCGTTTGCGCCTGGGCGCGGTCCCAACCCATCTGGCGGTAGAAATCACGCACCATCCAGGCCGCCCGGTGCAGATAGTCGGCCGTGAAGTCGGGACCCAGATAGGCGCCATGGCCGAAAATGGAGCCATACTCCATCAGACCGTTGCGGAGGAAAATGCCCTGCCCTTCGAGAATGTCGGCACGCGTAAAAAGCACCCGACCGCTCGGATCAGCAACTTCAGGCGGGATTGGAGGCTCGCCGGTATAGGTGCGATAGGCGAGAAAGCCCAGCACAAAGAACCCGAACAGAAGCACGATGATCACCGCCTGAACCCAGCCGTTCGCAACCAATAGTGCCCGCTTTGAACTCGCTGTCATAAAGTTTCGCTCCTCCTTTGTCTTGCTCGGGGATAACCTGAACCTTCTGAGCTCTGCCAGGAAGTACCAGCCCCTTTCAGAGCACGGCTGGCCGGATGCTGGTGCGCGCACGATCGGCCCGCCGGGTTCGAGCCGGTGACTTGCCATTAAGTAACAAAACCAGCTTTGAAAGCAAGCGCCTTTACAGCAATCGAGAGCGCCTTGATGCATCTGTTTGTTTTACGCGACTGCAGCCCGCGGTCCCGGGCGAGTTTCTCGAATTTCCTTAGGGCCCAATCAGCATATGTGATCTGCATCACAGACTCTCTTTCCGCCACCCGCTAAATTAGGCAACTTGAGTTGTATCTTGCCTAACCGGGTGGCAGAGCGGGGCCGGGCATGAGTGCGGCAGAGACCATTGTTGTACGTGAGTGGGATGCGGACCTGTTTCATCGCCGGGTGGGCGAGCTGGAGGCCGAGGGCTACACGGCTCGCCTGGATTCGTACCGCGTAATCCCTGAAATGAACCCTGAGACCGGGGAAGTGATTCATCTCCGGACCGTCGAGATGTGTAAGGTCGCGGCGCAAAGGGATGGTTGAGTGCATCTTGGGACTGACTGTCGCTGGCATTTCCCCTCGCACTTCTGAGGACGGCGCTACGTATGCCAATTCCAACGAACGGAGCGCCCCGCGAGCCATAACCAGTCTTTTTACTTCGGGCAGAGGCATCGAAAAATGTTGACGCCCGGGAACACATTGATAACGCGCTGCCGGTCGCTGACTGCGGTCCCACACAGCCCTGCCTCCGCCCGGACCAAGATCCCTGTTCACAGCATTTAAGCTTACGGCGGCGTGGGAACGCATTCGGTGATTCAGGTCACAGCTCACTGTGATTCGGATCACATTCAAATGCCGGTATCAGCAGGCTCGTTCAGGCGGAGGTCGTGTGCCGTGATGCATATCCGCGCAAGGTGCTGCGCTGGTGTTGGCGGCATCAATCCCGCGGCCGATGCCTGAACCCGGAACCAATTCAAGCCTTGGCCTTCGCGGCAGCTGCTGTGGTTCCGGTGTATCTTCGCTACCGATCACGGGACGGTCGCGTTGCAATATTACGCGCTGGGATTGGGAGCCGCTCTGATCGCCGTGGCGCTTTCTGTGACCATGCGGTTGCATCTCGCCTGGCCCCGATTCGCTATTCCCCTGCTTGGGAGCCTGTCACCCACAGGAGCGCCTGGCGGCCTGATCAAACCGAAATACTGCCTCTCGCTGCTCCCGCTACACGGAACTCTGATGACCTTTTTCGTCCTCAGCACCGTGCCGCAGGCTGGGTTTGGCAATTACCTGTTGCCCTTGCAGATAGGCGCACCGGAAATGGCCTTCCCGCGCCTCAATATGGCTTCCTTTTGGCTCACTGTGGCTTCGTTGCTTGTGTTGCTCTCTACGCTCTTCGTTTCCGACGGACCTCCAGTCTCTGGATGGACTGCCTACGCACCCTTAAGTGCGGTGGGGGGAATCGCAGGGCCCGGCGAAGGCTTGGGGCGAACACTTTAGCCTGTCTCGATCGGCACCTTTTGTGCTGCGTCCGTTTTGAGCGCTGTGACCTTCATCGTCACGACGGTGCTTTGCAGAACTCCAGGCATGAGTTTCGGGCGATTGCTCCTCACGATGTGGGCGTGGCTGGTGACGGCCTTCTTGATCTTGCTTTCATTTTCCGTGCGATTTGCCGCTGATATTCCGCTTCTGCTGGACCAACTCACGGGAACAGGTTTCTTTATTCCTACGGGATTGGTAGGCAGCGGGTTCATCGCCGAGGGAGGGGTTCTTCTTTGCTTTGGCGGCACCTCTTTCGGTTTTTTGGTCATCCCAAGGTATCCATCACCATCCTGCCCGGAACGGCCGTGGTCCCGCACGTGTTATGGTTTTTTTCGGAAGCCGGTCTTTAGCTATCGTGAAATTGCCGCTGCGTCTTTCGAGCTCTTCCAAGTGAAGTTCTGGATCGCCGAGACCCGCCCCAGGCTCGGCCTCGCCCGGAATCCGCGGGGCAATTCTCTGTTTGGAGCATTGTTCTTTGTGTTGACCGGGTCCGTCTCGCTTCAAGTGATTGCGGGCATTTTGTGCTTGCTCTTTGTCGCGCGCACACTTGCTTTGCGGCAAGCCGACGCGGCAGCCGCCGAGTTGGCCGCGCTTGATTGGTAATCTGCCGCCGGCCTCTGGCTTATCACGTTTTTCCTGCTCATCCTACCCTCAACCTTCGGCCGCTGACTTCATATGCTTAGCGCTCGCTCGTTCCCTCGGTGGCAAATCCGGGGCCCGACCGAAGTGTGATATGGATCACGGCAATATAAAGGGTGGGAATTGGAAAATAAGTTTTGCTAAGAGGTTTCCGGGCAACGCCCGAGCCCGTGGAGCCGCGAGGGGAAAGACCGAGGATGGAATTGGCACAAAGTCCGGGAATAGTTTCACGCCGACGCAAAGCCCATTATTTGTGGAGGAAGACCAATGAGTAGAAGAGCGACGATGGTGTGGTGGGTCACCCTCATTTCCGCGTCTTTGGGTTTTATAGGACTATTATGCCGGGCAACGCAGGTCGACGCGGTGCCAAGCTATGCGCGGCAGACAGCTTTGGCGTGCAGCGCCTGCCATACCACGCCGCCCGAGCTGACGCCGCTTGGCCGGCAGTTTAAGCTGAATGGATATACGATGACCGGCATCAAAACCATCACTTCTAAGGCAGGCCATGAGAACGCCCCGTTAAGTCTGCTCAGCGAGCTTCCGCTCTCGGCGCAGCTGACCGTGTCGAACACCAATACCCAGCGGCCTGAACCCGGCACGCAGAACGGAAGCTTCGAGCTTCCCCAGACTGCCAGTCTTTTTCTTGCCGGCGCCATGGCGAATCACGTCGGCGGTTTCATCCAAGTCACCTATAGTGGTCAAGCGGACCATTTCGCCTGGGATATGACGGACATTCGCTACGCTAATGACCGGACCTTGTTTGGCAAGGACTTTGTATACGGAATCGACTTCAATAACAATCCTACAGCGGAGGATTTATGGAATGACACGCCGGCATGGGGCTTTCCCTGGGTAAGCACCAACGCCGCGCCGACGCCCATCGCCACGCCGGTGCTCAACGGGCAGTTGGCTTCGGATGTAGCTGGAGTTGGCGGATATGCTATGTTTGACCAGCACCTGTACGCGGCGGCTTTAATCTATCGTTCGGCGCACTTGGGACTCTCTCAGCCCAACCCAGGGACAGGATTCGGATTTAATATTCAGGGGGCGGCTCCCTATTGGCGCGTAGCATGGCAGCAAGCGCGCGGCAATGACTATCTTGAAGCGGGAACTTATGGCATGCATCTGGCTTCCACTCCCAATGCGGTCATGGGCCCGCGCGACTATTTCACAGATCTCGGGGCTGATTTCCAGTGGGAGCATACGATTCCGTGGAAGACTCGGAACGACTTGCTAACGCTCCACGGCGACTACATTCACGAAAGCTCGGACCGTCTGGGGGCGGTGGCCTCCGGCGGGGCGGCATTCGCCTCCCATGACCTCAACTTCGAACGCCTCGACGCGGTCTATCACATTGGCAACCGATATTCGTTTGACGCCGGGCCCTTCCGGTTGACTGGAAGCACGGACCCCACCCTGTATGCCCAAGCGCCGGTAAGCGGCAGTGTGACCGGAGATCCGCGAGCCGACGGTTACATTTTTAATGTCTCTTACTGGCCGGTGCAAAACATCCAGCTCGGGGTGCAATACACGGGCTATTGGAAATTCAACGGGCTCGGCGTGAATTACGATGGGGCGGGGCGCAACGCCTCGGCTAATAATTCGATCTATTTGATCGCTTGGTTTGTTTTTTAGCAGTAGAGAGTGCAAGAGGGCGCCGGGCTCGGAACGGCCTGAGTTCTGCTGGCGCCGGAAGAAACTCCTGCGAATCATGGTGAGGTGAAACATGACTTTAGGGCGAGTGAGAGGGGTCGGGGTGGTGGCCGTTGGTTTGACGCTGGTCGCGGCGGGGTGGGAAGATCCAAGCGCGGAGGCTGTTTCGGCCGCCATGGGCCAAATAAGCGGCAAGGTGTATTTCCAAGGGGTCAAACCCAAGCTGCCGGAAATCAGCATGGCGCAGGACCCCGTTTGCGCCTCCGAGCAGAAAGGGCCGGTGTATCCCGAAGACGGGCAGGTCAATGCCAATGGGACGCTGCCGAATGTCTTCGTGTACGTGAAGTCGGGACTCGCTGGACGGACTTATCCGGCTCCATCCGCGCCGGTGACTCTCGACCAAAGGCGCTGCGAATATGTGCCGCACGTGCTGGGTATTATGGTGGGGCAGCCGTTCAAGGTGGTTTCATCGGATCCCACGACGCATAATATCCACGTGATGGCGATCTATAACCGCTCGTGGAATGTCTCCCAGCAACCCGGGTCGCCGCCCGTGATCAGGCGCTTTACCCACCCCGAGATTATGATCTCCGTCAAATGCAATCAACACCCTTGGATGAAGGCTTACATCGGCGTCACCGGCAATCCCTTTTACGCCGTAACCGGCCGCGAAGGCGCCTTTACGATCACGAACCTCCCTGCGGGCCACTACACGCTCGAAGCATGGACTGCCACCTTCGGGAAACAAGAGAGGGAGGTAACGGTCGAGGCGGGCAAGACCTCTAAGGCAGACTTTACCTTTAGGGGACAGTGAGTGTTTGGACTTGCCCCATCAACGGAATGATCAGCGGAAGGATCGGTTTCTGAGCAGCCTCTTGCGCTTGATAACGGAGAAACGCCTCGGGTGCCGCGCTGGCTCTCCGGAGGCTGCTTCCATTTTCGAAGGTAATCCAGCTTCAAACCCAGGTGAGAGGTGAGCGCCATGGTTGATGCCGTATTTGCCCACAGAATCCAGTTTGCCTTCACGGTGATGTTCCACTATCTGTTTCCGATCCTCACCATGGGGCTCGGTTTCTTCATCGCCATCTTATCCAGTATGCATCTGGCAACCGGTGACAAGCGGTACGCCACCGCCGCCCGATTTTGGGCCCGGATTTTCGCCATCAATTTTGCGTTGGGAGTCGTCACGGGCATTCCGCTGGAGTTTGAATTTGGTACCAACTGGAGCCGCTTCTCGGCCTTTGGCGGGGGTGTGTTCGGGCAGACCTTGCCACTGGAGGGCGTTTACGCCTTCTTTCTCGAATCAGGATTCTTGGGCTTGTTTCTCTACGGCGAAGGCCGGGTGCCGCGCGGGGTGCATTGGCTGGCAGGTCTGGGCGTGTCGCTCGGGTCGCTGCTTTCGGGATACTTCATTGTGGCCACGGACGCCTGGATGCAACATCCGGTGGGATATGTCACGGACCCAAGCCGGGCGATCCGCCTGAAGTCATTCTGGGCTGTCCTGCTCAATCCCTACGCCGGCTGGCAATACGCCCACACCATCAACGGCGCGCTGCTGGCGGCGGCGTTTGTCATCGGCGGCATCGGCGCCTTTTACTTGCTTTCGCACCGGCATCAGGAATTTGCCCGGGTCGCGGTCAAGATGGCGGTGATTGCCGGGGCGGTGCTCTCACTGACGCAGCTTTTTCCCACCGGGGATTTCGACAGCCGCAATGTCGTAAAATACCAGCCGACGAAGCTGGCCACCATGGAGGGACTGTTCGAAACCGAAAAGGGCGCACCGCTTGCCATCATCGGCATGCCGGATACGCAACAAGGCCGGCTCATTGATCCGGTCTTCGTCCCGGAATTCCTGAGCTTTCTGGCTTACGGTGATTTTCACGCCACGGTGAACGGGCTGAAAGCCTATCCAAGAGAGTTGTGGCCGCCCGTGGAGCTGACCTATTACGCCTACCACATCATGGTGGGGCTCGGAACGATCTTCATCGCCATCATGATCGTGGGGGTGTTTCTCCTCTGGAGACGGCGCTTATTTGAGTGTCGCTGGTACCTGTGGATTCTGATGCTGGCCCTGCCATTCCCCTATATTGCGAACGAAGCCGGCTGGGTAGTGGCCGAAGTCGGACGGCAGCCGTGGTTGGTCTACGGCTTGCTGAAGACAGCCGACGGAACCTCGGCCAATGTGGCGGTGGGCGAGACCGTGTTCACTACGCTCGGATTTGCGGGGACTTATCTGATGTTGGGAATCCTATTCCTTTTCCTGGTGGGGCGCGTGATTTACCAGGGACCAGGCGGGGATGTAACGGAAGTTCCAGAGAGCGTCGTCGCCCATCCGGCCGCTTAACAGGTTCTTGGCGGACTAAAACCTCGAGCAGGGGAACAACCTATGAACATCGTCTGGTTTTGGACACTGGCGCTGATGCTTACGACCTACGCCGTGCTTGACGGGTACGACCTAGGCGCCGGGGCGCTGCATCTGTGGCTGGCGCGGGGCAACCAGGAGCGTCGCATTCTGCTCAATGCCGTCGGACCGGTGTGGAATGGGAACGAGGTCTGGCTCATTGCCGCGGGCGGTATGATGGTGGTGTCGTTTCCGAACGTTTACGCCGCAGGGTTTAGCGGCTTTTACCTCGCCCTGATGGTGGTGCTATGGCTGCTGATCTTGCGTGGAGTCTCCATCGAGTTTCGCAGCCAAATCGATCACGAGCTCTGGCGCGCCTTCTGGGACGCTGGTTTTTGCTTGGGCAGCTTGCTAATCGCTCTGCTGCTTGGCGTGGCGCTCGGCAACGTTCTGCACGGCCTGCCCATCGGGCCGAACGGCTATTTCCAGGGAACCTTTACGCTGCTGCTCAACCCCTATTCCATTCTTACCGGACTGTTGACCCTCGCCGTGCTCGGCTGGCACGGGACGAATTACCTGCGGCTGAAAACCTACGGAGATTTGCTCGCGCGGGCGCGCCGCTGGTCGCAGCAGCTTTGGGGGGCGGCGGCGTTGCTGGTGGTGGCCTCCACCGCGGCAACCTTGGGGTTGGTTCCCAGCACGCTCCGAAACTTCCACGCTCATCCGGTCACTCTCGTGTTTCCCTGGCTGACGCTTGCAGGTTTGGTGAGCGGCCTGCTCTCACGCCGGGAGCATGATCAGGCCGCCTTTCGCTCCTCGACAGCCGTGATTGTGGGGTTGCTCACTTCAGCGGCCGCCACCGCTTTTCCCAATTTGCTCCCTTCTACGCTTAATCCGGCGTACAGCCTCACGGTTTATAACGCCGCTTCCTCACCGTACGCCCTGCGCGCCTCGTTCATTGCCAACATCGTGGGTATGATCGGCGTGGCGCTCTACAGCGCGTACGTGCATCGCACCTTCCGCGGCCAGGTGCAGCTCGACGGCCACGGGTACTGAGCGCGGCCGGATCTTCTTTGTGGGCCATGGAGGACGCGGTATGGGTGACGGCTCCTTCGCCAACATCGAGACCCGTCCGTTTGGCGCGAGCCCCGCTCATGCGGAAACGAGGAGCTGACCTCTCCGTCAAGGCCTTGAGTCTTCTAGCGCCATCCTGTTTCCACGGCTACACCGGATTTCCAGAGAGCATCGTCACGTCCGGCGCGCAGCCCCGATATAATCGTACGGTCAGTTGGGGGACGAGGCGATCCGGTTAAAATCTCAGAAGTTGCGTTTAGCCCCGAGCTGCACGAGCCGGGGCGGTGCGGCGCTGACCACCTGGCCAAAGCCCGGGTTGCTGATGATGCCGTTTACGGCGCCAGGGCCGTAAAACTGAGCGTGGTTGAAGCTGTTGAAGGTTTCCAGGCGAAGTTGCAATGACTTCGATTCCGTCACCCGCACGTTTTTGAGCAAGGCTAAATCGAAGTTATTGATGCCGGGTCCGTAGAAGAAACGCCGCGCTGCGGTGCCTAACTGTCCGAGTGCGGGAGAGTGAAAAGCGTAGTGTTGAAATATGCGTGGCCATTGCGAGGATTAGGGTTAAGCTGCAGTGCCCCCGGCGTAAAGTTGGGTTCGTCGAGGCCGAAGTTGTTGACTCCATTCGGCTGTGTCCCGAGCAGGGACGTATCGCCGTTATTAAATAGTGTCACGGGCAAACCTGTGCTGAAGTGCGTGATCCCGGAAAGCGCCCAGCCACCGCCCAGGCGATCCTTGGGCTGGAGGAGCCGGTCGAACGGCAGATGCACGGTATAGCTGGCGACGAAGTTGTGCGTCATGTCGTAGGCCGAGGGAGCTTTGGTGAGACGATAGTTGAGCGGATTAACCTGCTCAGCGAGACTCGAGGACGGGTCGAGAGATTTGCTGTAGGTATAGCCGGCAAGGAACTCCATTCCCCGCCGGTATGGCGCACCGTGATTTGGAGCGCATTATAGTTGGAGTTGGCCATGGTGTGCTCGGTGGTCGCGCTGGTGAAGGCGGGTCCGAAAGGGGCCCGGGTGCCCTTAAAGACTTTCCCCGAGCTGCTGACGTAAGTTCCGCTTTCCCCAAAGGGACCGCAGGTGGGTGTGCCGGGCATGACCTCTTGCGGCTGGCTCAGGCTCAGGCACAGAGCCGGGTTGCCCGGGTTTTCTTCGAGCACCACGAGCAAATGGTGGGCTTGGGGGCCGATATAATCCAGACTCAGCAGCGTGTTCGCACCCATCTGCCGCTCGAAGGAAAACATATAGTGCTCCGCATAGGGACTCTTGTTGCCCGGATTATACGTGGCGCCGAAAGGGTCGGGCAGAAACTTTGCAAAGTTAACGTCACGATCCGGATGTCGCGGTGAGACGTCAAAGGGCGGAAATTGCAACGGAAAAGGCTGGCCGTCGTTGTTGCCATTTGCCGCGGTCACATAAGGTGTTGCAAAAAGCGGCGGAGCAGGGCTCGTATAAGAATAGCCCCCCGGAATGTTGGCGCTGTCGACGCCAAGGCTCAGGCCCTCAATCGCTGTGTAATAGATGCCGTAGCCGGTTCGGAGACTGCTCTTTCCCCGGGCTCCGAGGAGCTTCCGAAGCATCCCGCCGCCGAAACGAGGTGCCCAAGCCACGCCCAGGCGCGGAGAAAAGTTCGTGTATTGAACCGGGGCGAGCTTCCGGGGAATTCCAGCGTCTCCAGGGAAGACTAATCCTTTGGGGGCTCCGGGAAACACGACGGATTGCTCGCCCAGCGATAAGTTCTGAATCTGATTGTACTTTTCATACCAGGGGCTGATCATGTCCCATCGCACGCCATAGTTGGCGGTCAACGCGGAAGAAACCCGCCACGTGTCTTGGAGGCAGGCTGCCGCATAGGGATTCCGTTCGTAAATGGACTGGCCGTCCCCTTGCCCGAAGTCGCTTGGGGCGCCAAGCAGAAAGTCGGCGAAATCCACTCCGGTGGCCGTGCCAAAGAACTGGAAGCTGCCGTTGTAAATGAAATCAGGGATGTCGTTCACTTGAACGAAGTAAAATTCTCCCCCTGCCTTCACGGTGTGCGTGCCCATAATTTTGGTGAAATTATCGAGCGCTTCGAAGGCGTTATCGAACTGGCTCATGCCGGTCGTATTGATGCCGAGGGTGTAGTTGTTGAAGACAATGTTTTCGACGCCTTCAATCTTGGGATCGAGCGGAACGATGCCCAGGGTTCCCGGCCCGGTGACAAAGCCCTGGGAGGCCAGGCTTGGCCCCACGCCGCTGACGGGCTAGCCGAGAACATTGGCATCACGCATGAAGCTGAAGCGAAATTCGTTCACGCCGCTCGACCTAAGGGTTTGTGTGTCTCCCAAGTTAATCAACCGGGCCCTTCCGAAAGAGAGCGCGTTAAAGCCGGGGACATTGGCCCCCGCTCGGTTGACCGGATGCGGATTGTTCAGGAAATAGTCATCCAGAAAATAGTAGGCTGAAAGCATGCCCCAGCGCGTCGTGGCATCGAGCCGAAGCGAACCCTTGTCATCGCGGAGCGTCTCGTCGAACGCCGAGGTGGAAAAGAAGTTTCCGGGCGTGTTCGGCAGGGGAATATACTGGAGCAGGTGGCGGGCGGGAGCGGACCATGCCGGCAGGGGGATCGGCGCACCGGGGAAGACACACTGGGCCGTGGTCGAGCACGCTGGAATATAGTAGGGCTCTCCGGGAGATACCGGATAGTGCAATGCGTGGGAAAGAAGGCTGGCCCAGTATTGTCCGTTCACGGCGCCGGTGAGCGCGCCGGCCTGATCGGCCAGGTTGCCCGTGCGGTCTGCGAGTGAGGGAACCGGGATCAGGCCGGTATCCACTCCTTCACTCATGCGCGTTCTCTGATAGTCAGCGAAAAAGAACACCGGTCCCGGCGCAGGGGTCCGCCTAGGGATCCTCCGAACTGGTTTTGATCAAACCTCGCCCGGCTGGGCGAGAAGAAGTTCCGCGCGTCCAGCGCCGTGTTGCGCAGAAACTCGAAGCCGTCGCCGTGCAGTCGATCGGTCCCGCTCCGCGGGTGGCTACAATGATCTCCCCGCCCGCATAATTTCCGTATTCCGCGTCAGAGTTGCTGGTGAGAATGCGGAACCCGGCAATCGAATCCAGATTGGGAATGATCGCAGTGCCCATATTGACGCGCTCGTCCACGTCGCTGCCGTTCAGGATGAATCCGTTTGCGAATTCACGCTGCCCACTGATCGAAAGATTGCCGGGATTGAGATCCCCGGAAGGGACAATCGAGGTGTTCACGGCCGTCATGACGACGGAGCTCGGCAGCAGTGTCGAGGCTGGAGCCACTCCGGGCTGGAGGGTCAGCAAATCCGTATCGCTGCGTCCGTTCAAGGGCAGGGCGCGCATCTTGCCGCCGCTGATCACTTCGCCGATTTGTGCGCTCGCGGTCTCGACATGCAGGGCCGAAGCCTTCACCGTGAGAGCTTCCTTTTGCGCACCCAATTGGAGCTGCACGTCCACCCGCAACACGCTGTTCAAATCGACTTCGAGGCCGGTCCGCTTGTAGGGAGCAAATCCCGTATGCCGAACGTCAATCTCGTAGTTTCCAATCGGCAGAGCCGCCAGCGCATAGAACCCGCGGGCGTTTGTGACTGCCTTGTAAGCCACGTCCGTCGCCGTATTCACCGCGATGACGACAACACCGGGAATCGGTGCGCCGCTCGGGTCGGCGACGGTGCCTGAAATGGCGCCGCCTGAACCACCCGGCAGCGCCGCGACGGGCAGCATGAGCATCGCCGTGGTCGTGGCCACAACCCTTCTCATCGATCTCATCGATTCTCCTCCAGCGCGCCCGCGCAAGCCAAAGCCGGCCAGACAAAGCGGCTGCCTCGGCACCTTCGCCAGGCGCCTTGATGTCCCCCGCTCTCCGCATTAGACTGGCGGGGGAAAGGGTCGCCGGCTCCCGCTCGCCGCCCCATCGGGACGGGGGCGAGAAAGCCGGAATCAGCGGAGTAACACGATTTATATTTTCGTGCTACCTTGTCGCGCGCTCTATTTTTCTCGGCTAAGGGGAATCAGTCGCAATGAAAACGCTCATTCGAACCGGGATTTCTCTGGAAAAGGATCTTTTGCGGCGATTTGACCACGCCGCTCGCAAGAAAGGCTACACGAACCGTTCCGAGGCCATCCGCGACTTAGTCCGCGATTTTGCCGTCCGCGAGGACATCAGAGAGGACCGCCCAGTGGTAGGAACCCTGACGATGGTGTACAACCATCACCAGCGCGATCTCGCCGGCCGACTGATTGACACTCAACATCGGACACACCCCATGATGCTGGCTACCACCCACGTTCACTTGGACCATGACAATTGCCTCGAGGTCGTCCTCATGAAGGGCCGGAGCCGGGCAATTCAAGAGCTGGCCGATCGGATTCTGAGCCTGCGGGGCGTCAAGCACGGCCGGCTGGTCCTGACCACAACCGGCCAGGGCCCGAAGTGATGGCGCGACCGTTCGTGTGGCGAACGCTCGGAATCATCGGGCAGGATCGCAGCCACGAGCTAAAAATGGAATTTCGCCGCAACCTGCAAAACGCGCGGCACCGACGACCCTTCCGTGCGTGCGGAGACTGATATTGCAATCCAGGGCCGCCGGGCGCAGGCAAGGCCAGCACTCGGCGGGCAGCGCTGGCTTTGGATGTGAAAGCTGAGGCGGAGCTATCCATCACCGCTTCACTGCGCCGCCTCCTGCATGATTTGGAAAATGAGCGATTCCACCTCTGCGGCCATAGTCATCAGTTCCGGGGTGTGGTACATTTCGATCATGGCGGTTGGCCGCAGGGTGGCCAGCGTGACGTCCGGCCCGTCACGGTAGACGGAAATCCGGCAAGGGAGGGCGGTCGAAATTTCCGGGTTCGCTTCGAGCACCCGCTTGGCCTGTTGCGGATTGCAGACTTCAAAAATCAGGCAGTCGCCGCCGAACTCCACCCCCTTTTCTTTCAGCTTTGCTTTCAAATCGTGAACCGCCATGACGCCGAATTGGTGTTTCTGGGCAGCCGCTTCGAGGTCACGGCCGACTTGGGAAATCGACTTTGTTGACTTCACGCGGTAAAGCATTGAACACTCTCCTTTTGTCCGAGGAGCCGCACCCGTGCTTCTGAGACACTTGGCGTGGCTTTCCGAGAACGCTGCAGCCGGTCATGATCCTGGCCCCGGCAACGTTTCACGCTGCCGGGGCATACGCTATCTAGCGGGTTTTATGCCCGAACGCCAAGCCTGCGCAGAAAGGCCATCATTGGGCACCAGTTGGTGAACGCCGACTGCATCAGGTTTAGCCCCACAAAGGCCGTGAACAAGAACCACTTGGTGTTGACATAATAGCCGAGCAACAACGTTGCCAGCACAAACGCTCCGGCAATCAGCCGAAGCCATCGATTGAGATCCATGACATCCTCCTGAATGAATTGAGCCTTCGGTTTACCGTTTCATGGTGTTATACCTTTCCGGCTTAAGCGCCGGGCGTTTAAGTAATAAAGTATGGGAACCGCGAGTTGTGAAATCAGGGTGGAAGCGATTGCCCCGGCCATCAGGGAAATCGCCAACCCTTGAAAGATCGGGTCGAACAAGATGACGAACGCTCCGGCGACCACGGCCGCCGCGGTCAGCAGAATCGGCCGAAAGCGCACGGCCCCGGCGTCCACCACGGCTTCTTGGAGCGGTATTCCCTGCGCGAGTCGGAGTTCGACAAAATCGACCACAATAATGGAGTTGCGAACAATGATGCCGGCGAGGGCAATGAAACCGATGATGGACGTGGCGGTGAAGAACGCCCCCATCAGGGCATGGGCCGGCAAAATGCCGATCAAGGTGAGCGGGATCGGAGCCATAATCACCAGCGGCACGCTCAACGATTGGAACCAGCCGACGACAATGAGGTAGATCAGGATCAGGGCCACCAGGAATGCAGAGCCCAAGTCGCGGAAAACCTCGGAGGTGATTTGCCATTCGCCATCCCATTTCATGGTGTATTGAGTGGCGAGAAATGGCGGCTGGGTGAGATACCGTGTCACCGTGGCGCCGTTGGGATCCCGCAGATTGTCCATTTCTTTTGCCAACCGAATCATGGCATACACCGGGCTCTCTGCGCCGCCCGCTACGTCTCCAGTCACATAAACCACCGGCTTCAAGTTCTTGTGAAAAATCGTCGGTTCGATGGTCGCCGGATCAACAGCGGTGAGCTCACTCAAAGGCACCAGCGCCCCACGGTCTGAAACCACGCGAATCTGGCCGAGCTTACTCTCTCCTGACCGCGCTGCCCGGGGCAGCTGCATGATGATGTCGACGTCTTCCCGCTCGTTCGGGAGGTGAACGATGCCGGCGACGGCACCGCTCACCGCCATCTGCAGCGTGCGCGCAATCTGCTCCGCTGAAACGCCGGTCAGGGCGGCTTTACGCCGGTCCACCACGAACCGCAGACGGCTCTCCGGAGCCTCGACGCTCCAATCCACATCCACGACGCCCGGGGTCTTCTGGTAATCCGCCAGAATCTGCCGCGCTACTTGGATTTGTCCGCGGTAGCTCGGGCCGTAGATCTCCGAGACGAGCGTCTGCATCACGGGAGGACCGGGTGGAATTTCGGCGATCTTCAGCTTGGCCCCATATCGGAAACCGATGGGATCAATCAGCCGGCGTATGCGCCTGGCAATGTCATGACTCTGGTCTGGCCGTTGATCTTTTGGGAGCAGATCGACGTAAATCTCGGCTTGATTCGGTCCCCCACGCAGGAAGTAGTGCCGCACTAGCCCGTTGAAATCGTAAGGCGCTGCCGTGCCGATATAATTGACGTAATCGGTTACAGCCGGGTCAGCCGCAATCCGCTGAGCGATCTCGCGGGTGACGAAAGCGGTTTGCTCGAGCGTGGTGCCTTCCGGCATATCAACGATCACCTGAAATTCGCTCTTGTTATCAAAGGGCAGCATTTTGACCAGTACGACCTTGGCGAGCGGCAGAACCATTACGGCCAGTAACAGCAGGGTGACAGCGGCCAGAAAGGCAGCCCGCTTTCTGCGGCTTACGATCAGCGGCGTTACCATGCGGCGGAAGAGGCGCTGCATCCAGTCCTGCCCGGAAGCTTCCTCCTCGCCGGCCTGGCGCGCCTCGCGCTTGAGCAGGCGCAGCGCCGCCCATGGCGAGAGGACAAAAGCCACCAGCAGAGAAAACAGCATGGCGATTGATGCCCCGACGGGAATGGGGCGCATGTAGGGTCCCATCAGTCCGCCCACGAACGCCATCGGCAGAACCGCCGCGATCACCGTAAAGGTGGCAAGAATCGTCGGGTTGCCCACTTCATCCACCGCTTCCACCGCCACCTCTACGAGAGGGCGGCCGTGATTTTGCGGCAGGTGGAAGTGCCGCGCGATGTTTTCCACCACCACAATCGCGTCATCCACCAGGATGCCAATGGAGAAGATAAGGGCAAACAAAGTGACGCGGTTCAGCGTGTAGCCGTATATGTAGAAGATAAACAGCGCAAAGGCCAGCGTGACCGGAACCGCGGCGAGCACCACCAGCGAGGGCCGCCAGCCGAGAGCGAGGGCCACCAGCAGGGTCACGGAGACAGTGGCGAGCAGCAGATGTTCTAAAAGCTCGCTGGACTTTTCTTGAGCGGTGGCCCCATAATTGCGCGTAACCGTCAGTTTCACGCCGGCCGGGATCACGCTTCCCTGCAGCCCGTTCACCATATCAAGAACGCGGTTGGCAACAACCACCGCATTGGTGCCCTGCCGCTTCGCAACCGTAAGGGTGACGGCGTTGAATGCGCCAGCGGGATCACTGGGCCGTTTTGAAGTGCCTTGCCCAAATCCGAACAGAACGTAGCTGGACGGCTCGGCGGGGCCGTCCTCGATGGCGGCTACATCCCGAAGGTAGACGGGGCGGCCTTGGGCAACTCCAACCACAACCTGGCCCACATCATCGGCGCTGCGCAAAAAGGCTCCAGCCTCGACGCGGTATTCGCGGTTGCCGGCAGCGAATTCCCCCGCCTGAAGCTGTTGGTTATCCTGGCTGAGTAGAGGATAAATGGTCGCGGGGGCCACATGGTAAGCGGCCATTCTGGCCGGATCCACCAGCACGCGGATCTCGCGTCTCTGGCCGCCGATGATCTGCGTGCGGGAAACATCTTGGATCGTCTCAACCTGCCGCTCCGCCTCGGCTGCCACCCGCCGCAACTGGTAGGCGTCATACTGGCGGCTCCAGAAGGTCAGCGCCAGGATGGGCACATCATATATGGACCGAGGTTTGACCAGGGGCTTGGAGGCCCCGGGCGGGATGATGTCAAAGTGGGAGTAGAGCTTGTCGTAGAGCTTAACGAGCGATGGCTCCATGTTTTCTCCCACCTCGAAACGGGCCGTCACCAGGGCCTGGCCCGGCTGGCTGGCCGAGTAAACATACTTGACACCCGGAATTCCCCAGACCAGCTTCTCCAGGGGAGTTGTTACTCGTTCTTCCACCTCCTTGGCGCTCGCCCCGGGCATGGCCACAAAGATGTCCATCATCGGTACCACAATTTGCGGGTCTTCCTCGCGCGGGGTCTCCATAATGGCCAAGGCGCCGAGCAGGATGGCGAAAATCATCACCAGGGGCGTCAGTTTGGAATTGATGAAGGCGCGCGCTACGCGGCCTGCCAGCCCGAGGCTTTTCATCGTGCCTCCACCCGGTCGCCCGGCCGCAACTGATCCACCTTCGAGACCGCCACCCGGTCGCCGGGATTGAGCCCGGCAAGCACGGCCACGCGGTCTCCGGTCTCCTCGCCTGTTTTCACCAGCCGGTAGTCAAGCGTTCCCTGCGCGTCGGCCACGAAGAGTCCCACCAGTTCACCTTCGCTTCGAAGGGCACGCTGGGGAATGAGAACCTCCTCAGTTTCTCCAATCGGAAATTTCGCCGTGCCGTAACCGCCACTCTGACAGGCGCAGCCGGGTGGCAAACTGATTTTGACTGTAAAGGTGCGGCTGGACGGGTCGGCCGCCGGAATGATTTCGGCAACCCGGCCGTTATAGGCTTGGCTGCTCACCGCCACCGGAACGGTCTCTCCTGTCCTGACGCGCGTCAGAAATTGCTCCGGTAGGCTGGCTTCCAGACGGTAGTGCGAATCATCCTCGATGGTCAGCAACGGCGCGCCCGGCATCACGACGGTGCCGGCATCCACCGATTTAACCGTCACCACGCCATTCAATGGCGACCTTACCCGCGCATAACTGAAGATCGTCTTGGCCCCGGACTGCTGGGCTCGCGCTTGCTGTATTTGTGCTTCCAGCTGCTGGATCCGCGCCTCAAGAGCCTGCTCATTGGCTAAGCTTGCCTGATAGCGTGTCCGGGCGCCGTCGAATTCCTGGCGGCTGACTGAGTTCTCAGCCAGAAGGCCTTGATAGCGTTGATAAGTGGCCTCGGCAAACTTCCGCTGCGCCGTGGCCGCTTGCAGGGCATGCCGGGCTTCCACGAGCCCCTCGGAAGCAGCATCAACGGCGGCCTCAGTGGCCGCCAGCTGAGACTGGAGCGCGCGTTCGTCAAGAACGGCCAGGAGTTCGCCTTTCCGAACTCGGTCGCCGGCCTTCACCCGCATCGCCTGCACCGTTCCGCTGAGTTGGGAGCTTAAAACACTGGTATCGAGCGGCCGCACGGTACCCACGGCCTCATAAAGCTTCGGAACCGATTCGAGCTTGACTACCTCGAATGCCACGTCCGATACAATCCGGGCTGACGCGCCAGCCGGTTGACGCCCAACGCTGCATCCGAGCGCAAACAAAACCCCCGCCGAAATGACCAACCATCGAAGATGTGTTTTTCGGACCATAACTCATTAACCCTCGCGGCCTTTCAGCGTGTTACCGCCGCAGAATCCGCTGCCAGCTGCCCCGTGGCGAGCTCCAGCGCGGCGTAACTCACACGATAGTCAAAGATGGCGTTCAGGTAGTTTTCTTCGGCGCGCGTACGGGCCGTCTCGGCTTGCAACAGGTCGGTGATCGTGATCAGGCCTGCGTCGTAGCGATTCTGAAGGATGCGCAGGCCGTCTGTAGCTTGTGAGACCGCCGCCCGTGCCACCTCGATGCGCTTGCCGGCAATGACCAAGTTGGAATACGCTTCGCGGACCTGGAGACGTACGTTAGAAATCAGGCTCGAAACCTCAGCGGCTGCCTCGCGCTGCTCGGCACGGGCGGCGGCGAGACGCGCGACATTCCGGCCGCCGTCAAATATATTGAACGCGAGCGTGGCTCCGGCGGTCCAGTTGTGCCCTCCCAAGCCGGTAAACGTCTGATTGGCCGCTTCCCAGGAACTGAAGAGGCTGATGTGAGGAAGAAAGGCTGCGCGCGCCATACCGGCGGCGTTCTGGGCCCGCTGCTGGCCGAGTCGCGCCCCAACGAGGTCCGGCCGTAGAGTGAGGGCCTTCTGGTCGCGCTCGGCAAGCTCACCCGCCGGGAACTGAGTCTCGCTCAATCGTCCCGCAATCAGAGTGGAAGCGTCTTCGGCCAGGCCCATGGCCACATTGAGGGCGGCATGAGCCACGGCTTGCCGATTCTGGGAGGTTAAAAGATCCTCTTCGGTTTGAGCCAGTTGCGCCTGCGCGCTCAGCACGTCTGAAGAAACCGCAAGACCTTGTTGAAGCCTGGCCTGCGCCCGGTGGAGGTCGGACTTCGCCATGGCGACTGAGGCCTCAGCCACCCGCACGTTCTCCTTGGCCAATAGAAACCGCGTGTAAGCGTCGATAACCTGAAAGATCAGCTCCTGCTGGGTTCGCTGGCTTCGTTGCGCGGCTGCCTCCGCCTGCCAGCGCGCGTCGCGAATCCGGCGCGAGGTTTGCCCGCCATCATATATGGGGACGCTGCCGGTAAATTGCGTCAGGAAATTGTCGAGCGGCAAGGGCGCGTTCAACGCATTCAGTGCAAAGTCACTGGCGGTGAACTGACGTTGGGTCAACAGCGAGCCGAAAACATAGACGGGATTGTTGCCCCGCGTAAACGCCTCAGAAAAGTCCAAGTGCGGATACCGGCTGGCCTTGGCTTCAGCAATCCCGTGTTGTACAGCCTCCGCGTAGGCTACCGCCGCTTTGACGGTGGGATTATTCTTCAACGCCACGGTGACGGCTTCCGGCAGGGTCAACGGCCCAGAGTCAGGAGACTGAGCGAGCGCCGGCCGAAGTGACAGCACTACGGCCAACGCCAGTGGAATGGATTTCATTTTTCCGGTTAGACCATTCGGCGTGTCGTGGAGACTCATTTCAAGCCGCTCCTTGATCATGGACTCGGCTGATGACCGACAAAACGGGACGGGGCGAATTACGGATCACTGCCTCGGTGGTCGAGCCGAAAAGAATGCTGCTCAGCACGCTGCGCGGCCGGGCATCCACCACCACTAGATCCGGCCGAGATTCCTCGATGTAGGCGACGGCCTGGGCGGCTGGATCGCCGGTGCGCACGGACTCCTGGATCGAGCACCGGCCCGGCAGGTCCGGCGGAACCCAATCGCAGAGCTGCTGCCGGATATCACCCAGGCGAGCCGCGCTGCTCGCCCCAGCCGAAACCACGTGCAGAAGCACGAGCTCGGCTCCCGTCCTTTCCGCTAAACTGGCTGCATGCGCCAGTCCGGGGCCTGCGGCGTCCTTTAAATCCACCAGGTAAAGAATTCGCTTCAGCGTGTCCGGGACCGCTGCCGGGTGGATTCGAGGCCCCACCGTAACCACCGGCATTTCCGCCTGCCGCAGGACGCTTTCCATCACCGAACCCAGCCGCAAACGGCTCAAGCCCGTTCGTCCGTGAGTGCCCATGGTCACCAGATCCACCTTAAAATTGCGAATCTCGCGGAAAATGACGGTGACCGGGTCGCCTTCCGTGAGCACTGAAATCCAGCGGATATCCGTTGGCAATTGTTTGGCTGCATACTCGTGAAGATACGCCCGCGCCGCCTTAGCGCCCTTGCGAAGCTGGGTTTCGAGGCTCTGCGTTTGGGCGGCCGTGAAATACAGCGGTACCTCGAAACTCTGGGCGTGTAGTACCACAACTTCGGCATCGAAGGGCCTGGCCACGAGGGCCGCCACGCGCAGCGCGGCGGCCGAGGTTTCGCTGAAGTCGACCGGGCATAAAATGCGTTTGGGATTGAACGGTGTCATCTCTCCTCCGCCGTCGATGCATGCGTTCCGTCCTGAGACGTAACCGGAAGCCCTGGAACTCGCGGCCTCTTCAACTGAAAATGCCTCTATCTCATTGCCACCCGGCTGTCCGGCGCGATCAGTGCCGCGTCCCTGTGAGCGGCCAAAGCTGCCCGCCTTCCATCGGATAAATGCAAAGGCCTGGAAAAGGTAACAAGTGCCGTCCTCCTGGCCTGAACAGCATTCGTCCCGGCGGGCTCCGGGCCGGAGCGGATGTCCACACTTCGGTACAACTTGGAGAGGTAGCCAGCCGCTGCTACAATGTCCCAAGGCCAGCGATGAACCAACGGATCTTCCAGGCTGTCGAACAGTTAAAGGCGGGTGACGCCGGCAGCTTCCGCAAGGCCCTGGAATCGCTGACGGGAACAGCGTTTGCCTTCGCCAAAAAGGTTTGTGGAAATGCGGACGATGCCGAGGATATTGCCCAGGAAACCATGCTTCAGTTGGTCCCTTCCGTCCATAAGTTCTCGGACGCTCGCCGGCTCGGCGTGTGGCTTTATAAGGTAGCCAAGACGCGGTGCCTGATGAGCCGCCGAATGGGCAAGTTTGCCCCGGCTCGAATCCTTCGGTTGGATGACCGGATGCCTTCGCCCGCGGACGCAGCCCGCCTGGCGAAAAATCGGTGGCCCGTCAGTCCTGAGGAGGTCGTCCTGCGCGCCGAGTTGCGGGAGCAACTCGAACGCGCCATCCTCAAACTGCCGGAACGTTACCGCCTCGTGGTGGTGCTCCGGGACATCGAACAGCTTGATGTCCGCGAAACGGCCGCGGCGCTCGGAATTTCCCCGGCCGCTGTGAAGATGCGCTTGCACCGAGGACGTATGTTTCTACGCAACGAATTGGATGAGTACTTGCATTCGTTATCCTCGAAGGACGGCCGCCGTGGCTAATCCAGGGTGTAGGGAGCTTTTTGCGGTGCTTTCCGAATTTTTAGACGGTGAGCTTTCGGCGGCAGATTGCCGGTGGCTGAAGCGACATCTGCGGGGTTGCCAACCCTGCCTGGCGTACCTCAAGACTCTGGAAACCACGGCCGGCGCCTGCCGAAAGCTGGGCGAGACGGGAACGGCGCCGCCCGAGTTGGTTCGCAGAATTCTGCGTCTCCTGCAAGATCAGAAGTTCCAAGGCTCTAACGGCGCGACGCCGCCCGGGAGAGCGCGCCGGTTCCGGCGAGTCTCAGGGAAGAATCGGTGTTGAGCATCCAGCGGACTTGCCCTCGACGCAGTTCGATGCTGCTCAAGCGGGGAGCCGCCGTGGTGGGAAGGAATGAAAGCCGACTGCATCGTTCCCACGGCGCCGCATTTCTGATCCATCGGACCCGCGAAGCGCCTGTTGGGAGGATGCGCGGTTTGGGAGGTTGATCGCCCCGCTGCCCACTGGCTCAGGCGGAGAACAGACTTCGGAGGACAAACCAGGCATTGGCCGGTCGCTCCGCCAGCCGCCGCATATACCAAGGGAACCAGCAACTTCCGTAGGTGATGAGCACCCGCACCTTCCATCCCTCTTGCGCCAGCCGGATTTGGTGCGCGGCTTCGATGCCGTAGAGCATCTGGAACTCTAAACTCTGGCGGTCGATTCCCTGAGCCCGTACGTAGTCAGTGATACGGGCGATTAGGCGGCGATCATGAGTCGCCATGGCGGCGCGAACGCGCGCACGACGGGCTTCCGGGCTGAGCAGTCGTCGGGCCAGGGCCCAGTAATTCTTGTCCACGTCGCGCTTTCTCGGAAAGGCCCGGTCCGCCGGTTCCCGGTACGCCCCTTTGACCAGCCGAATGGCCGCGCCCATCGGAAGCAGCGACTCTAGATCGTTCGCAGTGCGATACAGATACGCTTGCAGACACACGCCGACGTTCGAATGCGCCTGCCGCGCCCGCCGGTACAGATCCAGCGTGGCCTCGACATAGGGGCTGGCCTCCATGTCGATCCACACCATCCTTTGGCCGGCGTGGACGATGATTTGCGTCAAGTTTTCGTAGCTCAGCGCCGGATCGATGTCGAGACCGAGCTGCGTCAGCTTGACGGAAAGTTCCGTGTCGAGCTGACAGGCGCCAACGCGGTCGATCACGCCCAGGTAGTGCCGAGTGACGGCGGCGGCCTCCGTTCGGTCGGTCACATTTTCACCGAGATACGTGAAGACGGTTTCAATGGAACGCTCGCGGAGCCGGGAGGCAGCGGCGAGAGCGTCCTCTACGGTCTCCCCCGGCATGAAACGTGACACTGCGCGGCGTACGCACCGGTAGCGCGGCGCTTGCTCCTTGAGCCATCGATTGCGTGAACAGGCGAGAAAAAAACTGCGTAAGATCGTCACTAGTCTCCGCTCGTTGCGTCCCGCGAATCTCAAAACGCCGCCTGATTCGCGCCCCGCGACGGCCGCTCTATTTAACTGCCAAAGGGTAATGCTGTTCAACCTGCCGGCTTCGGTTTCCGCGCGAGGTTGGTTCCTAAGCCGTTCGCATCACCGGACCTCGCCGCCATCGCCACCGGAAACAGCCGCGCCCGGCTGGACGGCTGATGAGGCCTTGCCCTGACCCCGCCGGCGGCTTTCGGAACGAGGTTGCCCGGAATGAAAGGGGAAGAAATAAAAATCAGCGAATTAGTTTGTTTAGGCATGGCGTCTAGCTGGTTGCCACTATTGCAACCTGGTTCCGATCTCGATAGGCTTCGCCGCGCGTCGGGTTTTGGGTCTCGAAGATGGTAAGAGCACTTCTGCTGGAGCACGGAGGTTTGTGTGAAGCGCGGGATCGTAGTGATGTTGATGGCCGCCTGGGTAGGTGCGGTCGCACCGACCCCGGCGCAGGTCAGTGGCGCGCGTCTGGAGGGCATTGTCAGTGACCCCCAGGGATTGCCGTTGCCCCGGGTCAAGTTGGCGCTGACCGAAGTACGTACCGGCTTTGCTCGCTCCACCCAAACCTCCGTGGCCGGAACGTACGAGTTCCCCGGTCTCAACC
Organism: Acidobacteriota bacterium; assembly: GCA_902812365.1. Taxonomy (GTDB): domain Bacteria; phylum Acidobacteriota; class Terriglobia; order UBA7540; family UBA7540; genus CADDZC01. The sequence goes on from CADDZC010000007.1 coordinate 38,429, forward strand.
CCGGCTCCTATCGGCTGAGTGTGGTTGCCCCGGGCTTTGCCAGTAGGACGGAGGACGTGACGCTCGAGGTCAATCAATCCCTGCGGCTGGACGTCAGCCTTAAGGTTGGTCAGGTGAACCAACAGGTGGAGGTGGTCGGGACCGTGCAAATGCTGCGGACGACCGACGCGAGTCTGGGTGAGGTGATCGAGCCCACCCTTACTCAGGAACTCCCTTTGAACGGCCGCCATTTGCTTGATCTCGCTCTGCTGGCGCCGAGTGCCCACGCCGGCTCTGGAGCGCAAACGGGGACGGCCAATCCGCTTTACTGGCGGCCCTCTCAGAATTCGGCTCTGAGCGTCGGCGGGGGGCGTCCCAACGCCAACTACTTTTTGCTCGACGGAGCCACCGACACCGACCCCACGTTCAATACCCTGGCCTTCAGTCCTTCGCCGGACGCCGTACGGGAATTCAAAGTGCAGACGGGCAGCTACTCCGCCGAATTCGGCGGCGCGGGTGGGGCGCAGATCAATATCGTAACCAAGTCGGGTGGCAACAAACTGCACGGCGACCTCTATGAGTTCATTCGCAACAGCGCGCTAGATGCCCGCTCGCTCAACGATCCCAGCCAGATTCCTCACCTGGCTCAAAATCAGTTCGGCGCCTCGTTGGGCGGTCCGATTCATCAGAACCGCACCTTTTTCTTTGTCAACTATGAGGGCTTTCGGCTCGGCAATGGGGTGAGCCAAGTGGAGACCGTGCCGACGATGGCAGAACGGATGGGAGACTTCAGCCAGAGCGGTGTGGCGATTTACAACCCCTTCAGTTCTCGTCCCAACCCCGCCTACGACCCCTCCCGGCCGGCCGGCCCAGCGAATCCTCAGGTGTTGCGTGATCCTTTCCCGGGCAACATGATTCCTTCCAACCTGATGAATCCGGTGGCTGTGGCGGTGCTCGCCGTCGTACCGCTGCCGAACATGAGCTCAAGCACGGCCGGTTCGAGTATGAGCGGCATGGGAATGGGCCCAGGACCGGGGAACGGCACCGGCCCTGATTCGAACAACTACCTGGACCTACGCACCAATCGGAACTCGTCGGATCAGGGAACGGTGCGGGTGGACCATGACTTTAGGCGCGGCGATACTCTTTTTGCTCGCTACTCGCTCGGCCAGGAGCGTGACTTTACGCCTCAAAACTTGCCCGGTTTCGGCGCCTTTGACAGTAACCAGGCCCAGAATCTGACGGTGACCGATACCCATATTATTTCTTCCGCCTCCGTGAATACAGCTTGGTTCGGCCTCTCACGCCTGTCGATGCACCGCTATTCTGAAAACAACTTTACTCACGATTACGTGGATCAGCTTGGCATCCAGGGCGTCGGTTTCGGTGGCAAAGGTGCCTGGGGCATGCCTTGGTTCGCGGTGCAAGGCTACGACGGAATCGGAGATTCATTTGCCGCCACCCCGGTCCAGGATTGGGATACCGTCCTGCAGATCGGGGACATCCTGAATCGCCAACTGGGCCGGCACGCCCTGAAACTGGGCGGCGACTTCCGGCGATTTATTTGGCCGATGTGGGGGTTCTTTCAGAATCGCGGTTACTACCAGTTCACCAACGGCTTTACGACCCGAACCGCCACCAACGACCGTACGGGAGCGGCGCTGGCCAGCTTTCTGCTGGGGTTGCCCGTGGTCAAGCAGCGGCAGGCGGGGATCCCGGTGATGGACTTGCGACAGTCGTATGTGGACGGTTTCGTCCAGGACGACTGGCGAGCTACCCATAATACGACCGTCAACCTCGGGTTACGCTATGAATTCTCCACGCCCCTCGCCGATGTCTCTCATCCCAACAGTAATTTGATCTTTCAAAACGGCCGGCCGTACGCGTTCGTCGGCGGCGAGCTTGGGATGCCGCGAGGATTGATGTACCCGAACTACTGGAACCTGGCACCACGCGTCGGTTTCGCCCACGTGGTTCAGGGGCGATTTGGGTTCGTCGTCCGCGGAGCTTATGGCCTCTTCTTCACTCCGATTGACATGAACACTTTCTGTAACCAGCGGCACGTGCCGCCCCTCGTCTTCGCCGAGACCGATCAGAGCGATAACTTCACGTCCAGCCTGACGGGGTTTAACTTTGCGCCGGCCGCGCTGGGTGTCACCACGATCAGTTTTGCATCCGCCGATCCCCATAGCCCGCCGGAATACATCAACCAGTGGAGTTTCTCGATCGAGAGGACTCTGCCGGCCAAAGCGGTCCTCGAAGTCGGTTACCAGGGTTCGCGGGGCATCCACTTGCAGCGAGCTCACCTGATTAACAACGCCCTGCCGGGTCCGGGTCCCATCGGCCCGCGCCGCCCCTACTCGAAGATCAGTTTTCTGCCCGGCACCGTGCTTCCCAGCAACGTCAATGTGGTCAGCCTGACGTTTCCGGTCTCGGCGATTAACTGGCTCGAGAACACTGCCCAAAGTTGGTACGACGCGGGGTGGGTCGACGTGCGCCGGCGCTTTGACCGAGGCCTGACCTTTCTCGCCAATTACACTTATGCCAAGAGCCTTACCAACGCGCCGGATTTTCGCTCGCCGATGGACGAGTCGGCAATCCCTCAGAACAACAACGACTTGAATGCTGAAAAAGGCCTCGCCTGCGACCTCCGCCACCGGCTCACTGCAAGTGTGGTTTACGACTGGCCAGGTTGGAAAAACGGGCTTTGGGTCGAGCGTTTCACCTCCGGGTGGAGCTTGGCCACCGTATTCCAGGCAGAGAGCGGCTACCCCTTTACCATCTCCGTGTTTGGCGACACCGCCAACAGCGGAACGCTGCTCGGCGAGAATCCCATTCGCGCCAACGCCACCGGTCAGCCTGTTTTCCCCGCGGGCACGCGCCGGGCAGCAGAGTGGTTTAACCCCGCGGCGTTCGTGGTTCCGCCGGCGTATCAATTTGGCAACGTAGGGCGCAACACGGTGGAAGGCCCCGCGATGCAATTGCTGGACCTGGCGGTGACGCGCGAGTTCCGGCTGAATGAGGCAATGCGGTTCCAGTTCCGGGCCGAGCTGTTTAACGCCCTCAACCACACCAATCTCGGCACCCCTAACCGCTTTGTCAACACGCCCCAGTTCAGCACGATTACCATGGCCATGCACCCGGGACGCGAAATCCAGTTGAGCGGGCGGGTGACCTTTTAGATTGGCCACCGCCACCGCCGGCTGACGTTCGACCCGTCGCCCCCCGGTTGATCGATACCCAAGAGAGCCCCTTCAAAACCCGGTGAGACGGCGCGAATCTCAGGCCAGGTCGAAAAGCAGGAATTCCGAAGGTTCCCGAGCCTGGATTTCGAGTTTCGGTTCGCCGCTGACCGCTGCGCCGTCTCCCCTCTCGAGAATTGTTCCGTTCACCGACAGGCTTCCGGCGGCCACCTGTAACCAGGCGTAGCGGCCGGGCGGCACGAGATGCGTCACCTGCCGCCCTGGCGCGAGCAATGAGGCGTACAGGTTCACATCCTGGTGGATGAGAAGTGAACCCTGCGCGTGGTCGTGGGAGGCAATCAGCCGGAGCGTGTTCCGCTTCTGCTCGTCATTAAATGTCATCTGCTCGTAGCCGGGTCTCAGATGGCGCCGCTCCGGCAAGATCCAGATTTGCAGGAGTCGCACCGGGTCGGTTTCCGAGGCGTTCAATTCGCTGTGTTCGATGCCGGAACCGGCCGTCATGCGCTGAACGTCGCCCCGCCGGATTATCCCGCCGCCGCCGGTGCTGTCCCGATGTTCAAGGGTGCCTTCGAGGATGTAAGTGATGATCTCCATATCGCGGTGCGGATGACGGCCGAAGCCTCGGCCGCCGGCGACCGTATCTTCGTTGATCACCCGCAGGGTGCGGAAGCCCATCTGGTCGGGATCGTAATAAGTGTCAAACGAAAACGTGTGGTAGGTGTCGAGCCAGCCGTGGTTGGCATGTCCTCGCTCGGCACTCCTTCGGATTGCGATCATAGCTTTTCTCCTCCCCACTTTTGGACCGGTCGTCGTTCGTCCAGCATCGGTCGCCGCCGGCGTGTCGTCGAGCGTCTTTTCAGGGGTAGTGGTTTGGATGCGTGAAAGGCGCGGAGGATTCAAGGAGTGCGTTCCAGGCTGCGATTCTCGGGTTCGACCGAATGAAGGGTGATTCCAGCGCGCACCGTGGCGACCGGAACCAGTCTCTGATCGCCGACCCGGGTGGCGCCGTCGGAATCCGTAAAGGTAAAGCGGCCCCGGACAAGATCAAAGACACTCACGTCAGCCTCGGCACCGGGTTTCAGCGTGCCAATGTCGGCGCCGAAGTCAAACACGCGCGACGCATTGGCGGTGGCGCGCCGTACGACCTCGGGCAGGCTCATGCCGAGCAGCAGGAACTTGGAAAGCGTGGTGGGAAGGTCATAGACCGGCCCGTGGAGGTTCGCCGTGTAGAGGTCGCTCGAGATGGTGTCAGGCAGGAAATTCTGCCGGAGGCACTTTTCCATGATCCCGAAGGAGAAACTGCCAGCGCCGTGTCCTACGTCAAACAGCACTCCTCGTTCGCGAGCCGCCCAGACTTGCGGCAACACGCGGCCATGCTCATCCACAATGCCGTGTGGATGGCTGTTAAAGGTGTGGGTCACGACGTCACCCTTCTTCATCAGCGCCAGCAGCTTGGGCAGTGGGGTATACGATCCGCCGATATGAATCATCAGGGGCAGACCCGCATCGTCAGCTGCGGCCCGCGCCCGCTTCATCCCTTCGTAATCATTGGGGCCCGTGTATTGCTCTGAAAAGCGAATTTTGAAACCGACGACGAGGTCGCGATTCTCTTGCGCGGCTTTCACGGCCATCGACGGGACGCAATAACGCAGATCCTCGAGTTCGCCCATGTGCGGCGTCGATCCTGCGACCATGCCGATCGAGACCACGTGGAGCAGAGCGCGAATGCGCGTTTGCGCCTTCGAGATCACCCAGCGGCGAAACGCCGCGAAGGTCAGTGCGCCGGACGTGCCGGCGTCAACGACGGTGGTGACACCGCGATGGACGCAATAGGGGTCTGGCTCGATGCCATAAGGACCGACGTTAGCAAACACATGGGTGTGGAGGTCGATCAAGCCCGGGGTTACGACCTTCCCTGAAGCGTCCAGTACGTTACGGGCGTCTGAGGCGGGGATGTTGCGAGCGACTCGGGCGATCTTGCCGCCTCGCACCGCGACGTCATTCGGGCTATCCAGGTCCTGGGTGGGGTCGACGACGCGTCCGCCCTTGATAACCAGATCATACGGCTTGCTCATCGGGGTGGGTAAAGCTCCGGCGACTGGCTTGGCAGCAACCGTCCGAGGCGCCACAGCCGCCAAGAATGGTAGTTGAGTCAACATGCTGCGTCGAGTCATCATAGATAGCCCATTGGATAATCGCCACTTTCTACCGAAACGCCCGAGCGGCATCCGATGCCATCCTGACGATGGTACCAGAGGGCGGTCCGGCAAGCACAGCTCATCGAAAAAAGATCGGGATGTAATATGAAGACGGCCTTGCAATCACATGCATCGTTGACCTAGGTTAACTAAGGTGTGCCTTCGAAGAAAGGGGAACCTTTGGCAAGTTTGCGCAATAATTGGTCTACGGGCAGATGGCTGCTGATCCTCGGTTTGGTACTCATCGCCAACAGCGCATGGATCGCGGCACTGAGTACCCCTGATATCTTTTACGTAGGCAACGGGTTAATCCATCCCTTCCTTGGGATTGTCGTTGCCATTTTGGGACTCCGATTCATCCGTCAGCGCCGGAGCTGGTTCTCCGGCAAGATTGCCGCTATTGCATTGATATTGCTGGGGATTTCAACGATTTTCGGCCTTTATTTGACCATCCTTGGGATGACTCGACCCCACAGCCTGGAGTTGTATATCCACGTTGGAACCATCCTGGGCGGCCTGTTCTTTCTGCTCGTCCATGCGTACACGAAGACCGTTCGGAATCGGGAGCCTCAGAGCCGAGACTTGGCGGGGGGTGGCGAGCTGGCGCCGGCAGGGGCGGGAACCGCTGTCGCGTCCGCATCGGGCGTGGAATCGCAATCCTTCTATCTGAGTCGTGGGATTTGGCGCTTGATGGCGGCCGTTTCCGTGGGGTCATTGGCCTTTTACGGCGGAGCCGTTCTCGATCAGCATTTCTTTCCCAACCCTGAGTACGTCATCAAGAACCCGCCGACCGCCCCGCTGACTATGGATGAGGAAGGTGGGGGAGCCCACAGTTTTATGTTTCCGAGCTCCGCCCAGACGCCGGATAACAAACCGATCAAATCCGAGTTTTTCATGAATTCGGAGTCCTGCCGGCGCTGCCATCCTGACATCTATGCGCAGTGGCGAAGCTCGATGCACCATTTCTCATCCTTCAATAACCAATGGTATCGCAAGGCCATCGAGTACATGCAGGATACGATTGGCATTAAGCCATCGCTGTGGTGCGGCGGATGTCATGACCATGCGCTCGTCATCGCCGGTCAAATGCAAAAGTATCCGATTCGTCAGATTGAGGACACCGCCGCCGGCCAGAACGGCCTGGGTTGCATGTCATGCCATGCCATCGTTCACGTCGATAGCACGATGGGCCAGGGCGGGATCACCTTTGAATATCCAAAGCTGGCCGAGTTGGCCGAGAGCAAGAACCGGTTGCTGCGCTGGCTGCATGATTACGACGTCAAACTCAATCCGAAACCTCACCGCGAGGCCTTCCTGAAGCCCTTTCACCAGATTGGGAGTGAGACTCCCAAGTTCTGCTCGGCCTGTCATAAGGTCCACTTAGACATCCCTGTGAATCATTATCGCTGGCTGCGCGGCTTCGATGATTATGACAACTGGCAGGCCAGCGGTGTTTCCGGCTACGGCGCGCGATCCTTTTATTACCCGCCGAAGCCCCAGTCGTGCGTGGATTGTCACATGCCACTGGTGCCTTCGAGAGATTTCGGCAACATCCGCGGCTTCGTACATTCCCATCGCTTCGTCGCCGCGAACACGGCCGTGCCGGCCTCGACCGGTGATGAACAACAGGTGGCGGAGGTTGAGCATTTCCTGCGGGGCGCCCTCAGCGTCGATATTTTCGCCCTGGCTGAGGAGCCGGGAGGCGGTGAGCGGACGGGGCCGGCAGGGCCAGGGGGTGAGAATCCGCAATTGTCGAGTACGTTCGCTCAGGGCGAGGAGTCATCCGGCGGTTTCGTGGCTCCCACCTCGGCTCTGAATGCTCCGACGAAGCTGATGGCCCCGATTGGACGGGCCGAGGCCGCGCTCCATCGAGGCCAAACGGTTCGCGTGGAGGTCGTGGTTCGAAACCGCAAGGTCGGCCATTTCTTCCCCGGCGGCACTGTGGATGCCTTCGACTGCTGGGTGGAGCTCCAGGCGCGCGACGATCGGGGCCGGATCATCTTCTGGAGCGGCGAGGCGGCGGAGAACGGCAAGGGGCCGGTAGACCCGGGCGCTCATTTCTACCGCTCCTTGCAATTGGACGCGCACGGCAACGTCATCAACAAGCGCAACTCCTGGTCCACCCATGCCGCCGTCTACGCGCACTTGATTCCGCCCGGCGCGGCTGACACCGTCCACTTCCGGCTGCACGTTCCCGAGGACTGCGGTAGCCGGATCACCCTGACGGCCAAACTCAATTACCGCAAGTTCGACTGGTGGATCACCCAATGGTCCTTCGTTGGCGTCCGCGACCCGTCGCAGCGTCATCCGCCCGTCAGCGCCAGTTACGACGACACGCGCTGGCTCTTCACGGGTGACTTTTCCCACGATGCGCCCAACATCGAGAAAAGGATACCCGACGTGCCGATTGTCGTCATCGGCGAGAACACGGTGACCATTCCGGTGTTGCCCGGGAAAAGCGCCGCGTTTGTCGAATCCGTGAAGCTCGATCCGGCGGATTGGGAGCGCTGGAACGATTACGGCATCGGGCTCCTGCTCCAAGGTGATCTGAAAGGTGCCGAGCGGGCTTTTGAAAACGTCGTTTGGCTGCGGCCTCGGTACGCGGACGGATGGGTGAACATCGCCCGGGCGCTGATTCAGGAAGGTAACACGGATGCGGCCAAGCCCAACCTGGTGAGGGCGCTGGAGCTGGATCCGCGCCTGGGGAGCGCGCATTACTTCTACGGGCTGGCGCTCAAGGCCGACGGAGATTACGCCGCCGCCTACCAGCAATTCGCAGCGGCCGCCGAGCGCTATCCGCTCGACCGCGTCAACCGCAACCAGATGGGGCGGATGCTGTTCTTGCAGAGAAAATATCGGGAAGCCATTGCCCAGTATGCAAAGACGATCGCCATCGATCCGGAAGACCTAGAAGCCCATTACAACTTGATGCTATGCTATCGAGGGTTGGGAAACGACGCGCTGGCGAGCCGCGAAGAGAGGCTCTATTTGCGCTTCAAGGCCGACGAAGCGGCGCGCGCCATTACCGGGCCTTATGAGCTGGCGCATCCGGAAGACAACAACGAGGCTCAGCCGATCCACGAACATCAGTCGATTGCCGAGGAGCCGGCCTCCGTCTTCCACCCCTACGCCGCTTATGGCGAGCGGTGGCTGTGGCCGCCGGCCCGCCGTCCCGGGATCCTCGCCCGTTCCTCTCCTCAGCCACGCCTGAAGGCGGACGCGGCCGGGGGAACGCGGAGGGCGCAGCGCAAAGCGATCAACGGCCGGGACGCGGCTTCGAGGGCGTCTGCCGGACGGTGAAATCCATTCCTCGCAAGGTGAGAAGATATCCTGCGTGAACAGAAACTCCCCCCGTCGTGACTTCCTCAAGACTTTGGTGATGGCCGGCTGCGGAGCGGGACTGGCAAGCCGCCGAGCGGCGTGGGCCGCTCCGCGGTTATCGCCCGTCCGTTTTGCCGACATCACCAGCCGAGCCGGTATCCATTTTGTTCATTACACGGGCGGGTTCGGAAAGAAGTATTTGCCCGAAACCATGGGGTCCGGTTGCGCTTTCATTGATTACGACAACGACGGAAACCCGGACGTGCTGTTGATTAACGGGGCCGACTTCCCCGGTCACCGCACGCGGCGGGTGACGATGAAGCTGTATCGGAACCACGGCAACGGCACCTTCAGCGACGTCACCGCGAAAGCCGGTCTGAATGTCGAGATGTACGGCATGGGCGTCGCCGTCGGCGATTACGACAACGACGGCTGGGATGACCTTTACGTGACCGGACTCGGCGAGGCTCGGCTTTTTCACAATGACCACGGCCGCTTTAGCGATGTGACGAAGCAGGCCGGAGTGAACAACACCGGCTTCGGAGCCAGTGCGGCCTGGCTAGATTACGACAAAGACGGCCAGCTGGACCTTTTCGTGTGCAATTACGTCAAGTGGTCGGAGAAAGGCGACATCTATTGCTCGCTCGACGGACATCACAAGTCATACTGCACCCCCGAAGCTTACCCGGGCGACTCCTGCCGGCTTTTCCGCAACCTCGGCGGGGGACGCTTCGAGGATGTGACCCGGAAGGCGGGCATCTTCGATCCCACGGGCAAGAATCTCGGCGTGGCCATCGTCGATTACGATCAGGATGGCTGGCCGGATATCGCCGTTTCGAATGACACCCAGCCCAACAAACTCTATCGCAACAATCATAATGGAACGTTCACCGAGCAGGCCGTCCAAGCGGGCATCGCTTTTAGCGAAGACGGCATCGCGCGCGGCGCGATGGGCATCGACGCCAGTGACTTTGACGCCTCTGGCTATCCGAGCCTGGCGATCGGCAATTTCTCCAACCAGATGCTCGGTCTCTATCACAACGAGAAGAACCGGTTCTTCATCGACATCGCACCGTCGTCGGCGGTGGGTCGCGCCAGCCTGCTCTCGCTTTCCTTCGGTCTCTTCTTCTTTGACTATGACCTTGATGGTTGGGAGGATCTGTTCGTGGCGAACGGCCACATCGAGCCGGACATTAACCGCATTCAGCCCCAGGTCGCCTACGCCGAGCTGCCGCTGGTGTTCCACAACCAAGGCCACGACCGGTTTCAAGAAGTTGGCCGAGAACTGGGATTCACCCGGCGACTGGTGGCGCGCGGCGCGGCCTACGCCGACATCAACAATGACGGCGCGCCCGACATTCTGCTCACTACCAACGGCGGGCCCGCCTATCTGTTTGAAAACATCGGGGGCAATTCGAACCAAGCCATCCGCATCAAGACCGTGGGCACGCGCTCGAATCGCGATGGCATTGGCGCGGTAGTGCGCGTCAAGACCGCGAGCGGCAGCCATGCCCAGACCGTCCACTCCGGTTCCAGCTACTGCTCGCAGAGCGAGTTGACGCTGACCTTCGGCTTAGGGAACGAACAGGCGGTGGAAGAAGCCGAGATTGTCTGGCCGAGTGGCCATCGCGATCTGCTCAACAACCTCCGCGCCCGGTCGACCTACACCGTGGAGGAGGGGGGAAAAATTCTTGCCCGGAGACCCTTTCGCCCGTAGCGGCCCCCGGACTGGCATCGCGCGGCCCGGTACCGGCTCGATAGCTACGGGTTTTTCTTGGACGCCCGAGAGAGCCCCGGTGTCCTTCCCACCCAAGAAAGATACTCGTTCCGAACCTCGGGCGGTCTTTGCGTGCCGCTGACGCCGTGCCCGTGCGGCGTGGCCCATTTCTGATATAATTCGCCGTCCTGCCGAACCCAAGCCGGTACGGGCAAGGGAGGCGATGGTGACGAACGGTGCCAGCCGCCCTTTGGAGGCCATCAGCGACACGGCGCACTGGATGGCGTACCACCGGGCCATGGAAAGCGAGCGGCCCGACGCGCTGTTCCGCGATCCCCACGCCCGGCGGTTGGCCGGCGAACGGGGCGAGCGGGCGGTACGGACCATGCGGCGCGGCAAGGCTGCCGCGTGGTCCACGGTTGTCCGCACCGCGGTTTTCGACGAGATCATCCTCAAACGCATCGAGCGCGATGGGATCGGCTTAGTGCTCAATCTGGCCGCCGGCCTAGATACCCGGCCGTACCGCCTCCCGCTTCCCCAATCACTCGAGTGGGTGGAAGCCGATTTGCCGCCGGTCATTGTTCATAAAAGCGAGGTGCTGGCCGCGGAGAAGCCCGTCTGCAAGCTCGCGCGCGTGGAAGTGGATTTGCGCCAAGCCGAACAACGGAAGCGTTTGCTCGGGCAAGTTTCCGGGCGGGGGCAGCGCGCCCTCGTCATCACCGAGGGGCTGCTCGTTTACCTCGATCCAGAAGAGGTGCGCCAGCTGGCGGCAAATCTTTACGAGGCCGAAGTGTTCCGTTTCTGGCTGACTGATTTGGCCTCCCCCAAAGTAGTTCGTATGTTAAACCGTTCTTGGGGCCGGCAGATTGGCGCCGCGGGTGCCGCGTTCCGCTTCGCTCCGGCCGAAGGGACCGGATTTTTTGCGCCGCTCGGCTGGCGCGAGCTTGAATTCCGGGATTTTCTCGGGGAATCGCGGCGGCTGAATCGTCGGATGCCCGCGGATGCCTGGATCCGCTTCTGGGAGATCGTGACGCCCAAAACCTTCGCCAGCCGGCTGCGCGAATGGCGTTCCGGCGCGGTGCTGCTGGAACGATGCAGCCGGCTTTAATTCCTTCCCGCCCAGAGGGCGTATACGATGGAAGCGCGGATGCGGGCGAGGCGGGACCGGTCGTTTTTACGGCGGCTTTGGAGGTTTTTCTGTCGTCTGAGGGGGCGCGAGCGGCCCCCCTGTTTCGAAGACGGTGCCGCCCGCTGGCGCTGTGAGTAACGAATCGGCCCTCGCGCTACGGCCGAATCTCGAAGAACTGGTTGAAGGGGTTTTCGATCGGGAGTTTCCGAAAGGATTTGAAGCCGGCGCCTTCGGCAACCTTCCGGACGTTAGCCGCGCCCATGCCAGCGCCGTAGCCGGCGCCGCCATAAGCCAGAGAGCAGGTCATGCACTGGAGCGTGCTGACGGAGTAAAAGAGCTTGCCGAGGGGTTTGATGTTTTCTTCGAGGCGGTCGGCGACGTTGGGCTCGATACAGAACCACGTGCCATCCGGCTTCAGGGCCGCGCGCAGGGAACGAGCGCAGCCGGCCGGATCCACCATATCGTGCAGGCAATCGCAGGTCATGATCAAATCGAAGTCGCCCGTGGGCGGTAAATCCGTGGAGCTGCGCACCTCGTAGGTCAGGCGGCCGGCGAGCCCGTGCTGGCGGGCGTTTTCATTGGCATAATCAATGGCCGGGGCAAAATTGTCGTAGCCAACAAAGCGCGAGCGCGGGAAGCGCGGAGCAATGGCCAGAAGAGCGGCGCCGCGCCCGCACCCTACGTCGGCGACCTTAGCGCCCGCCTCCAGCTTCTTCATTACCTCGGGCATGGACGGAAGCCACTGCTGAGCCATAAAGTTGACGTAACCGGTCCGGAATAGCCGCTCCGTGCCGGCGAAGGTGTCCTCGGAGTAATCGGCGTAAGGCACGCCGCCCCCGCGCCGGAATGACTCCATTACGCGCGGCATGACCCGATAATGGTCGGGGATCATCTGCGCCAATCCACCGACGAAGAAAGGGCTATCTTCATTCGCCAGCACCATGGCCCGCTCCGGCGGCAGAGAGAAGACTTGCCCTTCGGGGATGTAATCCAGATATTCGGCGGCTGCCATCGCTGACGCCCACTCGCGGAGGTAACGGGGGTTCAGGCCGGTTTTCTCCGCCAACTGCTCGACCGTCACCGGCCCCGACTCGACAAGCACCTTGAACAGGCCAAGGCGGTCTCCGATGTAGAGCAGAGGCCCGGACATGGCGGCGGCCAAGTCGGCCACTACCTTGAAGGCGAAATTCATCATCACGTCCGGGTTCAACACGGGGTTGGCAGGGGATGTACCCATCGCTTTGTCTCCTATCAAGGATTAAGTTAGCGCGGAGAAGCGGCGGCACTCGGGAAGCGTCACAGAGCTGGCCCGAGCCGGCGCCTCACCCTGCTACCCATGTCTTACTGTGCTAACCGTGAATCCGTATAACCGCGCGCGGATGGTACCATGATGGGCTTCGGGTGACAAGGATTTTTTTTACCCCGTCTGGGCGATGAGATGAGTTGTACAGGCGGCCGAGGATAGCGGGCCGAATATACGATCTTGACAATACCAGACAAGGGCGCTAACGTAAGGTCTTTCAGGTAAGGGCGAACCGGCCGTTCGCCGATAGCAAGGGGCTTACCTAAACTCTAACCTTCCCAGCTCCTCAGGCGAGGGAGTCATGATGAGACGCTCATGCATTGGGTTCGCGGCGTTGGTCATGTGCTTGGGAATGATTGGGCTGAGAGGGTTGGCCCGGGCGCAAGACGATGCGGTGCAGCCGGTGCAACCGGTTCAGCCGGGTCAAGACCAGACGAGCCAGCCCGACGACACCGGCCAACAGCCGGTGGCGGCCGGCGATGCGAGCTCTGGCGAGGCCGACGCGCCGACGGCCGGAGCCAATGGCGTGTTGCCGAGCGGAATCCGCCTGGGACCGAACTATGTGGTTGGACCGGAAGACCTTCTGACGATCGATGTTTTCGAGGTCCCGGAACTCAGCAAGCTCACGGTGCAGGTTGCCAACGACGGCACCATCGCCTTGCCGTTGCTGGGCCGCGTAAGGGCCGCCGGGCTGACGACGGAGCAGCTTCGCCAGGAACTGGCCGACGACTGGGGGAAGAACTACCTTCAAAATCCGCAAATTACATTGCTCGTGAAGCAGGCGAAGGCTCACCCGGTGACGGTACTGGGAGCGGTCGAGAAGGCCGGAGTTTACCAGCTTACGGGACGGCGAACGCTGCTCGAGGTGCTGGCCATGGCGGGCGGGCTCGCGAAGCGGGGAACCGGGGCGGCGGGCCGGTTGGTGTTCGTCGAGCGGCCGGGAGGGTTTAAGGACCTGCATCCCGTCGACGGCATGAACCTGATGGCCGATAACCCGGAGAAGGTAGCCATCGACCTGCACAGACTTTTGTACTCCCAGGATACGGCGCTCAATATCGACATCCATCCCTTTGATATCATTACAGTTAGTAAAGCTGGACTGGTCTATGTGGTGGGCGCGGTGCAGAAGCCGGGAGCCTTTCTTCTTGAGGACAAAGATACGGTAACCGTCCTTGAAGCCCTGGCTATGGCCCAGGGCTTTGCCAGCGACGCCTCGAGGAGCCATGTCCGGGTGATTCATCGGGCCGCTGACGGCGCGCTTTCCGAAATGCCCGTGAATTTGGACAAAATTATGAAAGGCAAGTCCAACGATATGACGTTGGCGGCTAACGACGTCTTGCTGGTTCCGAACAGCACCGGAAAGGCCGTGGGCAAGCGGAGCATTGAATCGGCGGTGGGGGTGGTGAGCGGGCTACTGATTTGGGGACGGCTGTAAGATTCTTTATATCAGTGGCTTAGCTAGCTTTGAGGAGAATGATGGAGGAACCTTCGGCCCGCCAACTGAATAGTCCTCAAGGTTTGGTGCGGGCTGACGCCGTCTCGATCCAGGAACCGGAAGTCTTGGAGGTGTCGCCCGAGGAAGTCCCACATCTTCTTGATTATTGGGATGTTATCCTGAAGCGGCGATGGGTTGTCCTGGCCTGCCTGGTGGTCGTGTTTGCCACGGTAGCGATCGGTACCTTAAAGCAGAAGCCGCTCTATCAGGGAGACGTTCAGATAGAAATTGATCCGGAGCCCCCGAGCGTCGTCAATTTTCGCGAGGTTGTTAACGTAAGTCCAATCGATATAGAAGCTTACCAGCAAACTCAGTTCAAAATCCTGCAGAGTCGCACCCTTGCCGATCGGGTGGTGCAAGACCTCCAGCTCTACCGCTACCCTGAATTCTATCAGGGCCGCTCCTTATTTGGGCTGATCAAGAGTAATCCCGTCCAGCTTCCTCCCAGTTCGGACGCGCCACCGGATACTTCGGCGGACTATTATCGTAACGCCGTGAGCCATTTCATGGACGTTACCGACGTCAGTCCTGTGCGGAACACCAACTTGGTCGACGTCACCTTCCGGTCCGAGAATCCGGAGTTGGCAGCCCGCATCGCCAACAAGCTGGCGGACGAGTACATCAACGAAAACCTGCAGATTAAGTACGATGAGACGATGCGGGCGTCAGAGTGGTTGGAGGGCCAACTGGCCAAGCTCCAGGTCAAGGTGGAACAAGCGGATGACCGGCTGGCGGAGTATGCCCGACGCAACTCAATCGTCTTTATTAATGATAAGCAGAACCTGGCCAATGCCAAGTTGGCGCAGGTGCAGACTGACGACCTGAAGGCCCAGAACGACCGCTACCAAGCTCAGGCTCTCTACAGCCTGGTCGCCGCCGGAAAGTCAGACGACGTTCCCGGCATCATTGACAATCGCGTGATCCAGGACTTGGAAGAGAAGAAGGCGGATTTAGAACGCCAGTATAGCGATCTGATCCTGACGGTCAAGCCCGAATACCCGAAGGCGGTGCAGTTGAAGAAGCAGATTGACACATTGCAAAAATCGATTGACCGCCAGAAAGCGGCGGTGGTCAAGAATATTGTTGACCAATACCATGCCGCCGTCAGTCACGAAGAATATCTCAACAAAGCCGTCGAGCAGGCCAAAAAGGAAGTCAACGAAATTGCCGATAAGACTATTACTTACAATATCTTAAAGCGGGATGCGGACAGCAACCACGAACTCTACGACGGCATGCTGCAACGCATGAAGGAGGCCAAGGTGGCCGCCGGCCTGAAGGCCAGCAACATCCACATTGTGGATGCCGCGATTGTCCCCAAAAGACCCGTCCGGCCCCGCGTTTTGCTCAACTTGGCGTTAGGGGTGATTTTAGGCCTTGGATTGGGTATTGGGCTGGCATTTTTCCAGGAGTACCTCGACAAGACCCTGAAGACTTCCGATGACGTCGAGCAGTTGTTGCGTCTCCCCTCGCTGGGCGTGCTACCGAGATTCTTCCTGAACGGGCATGGCCGAACCCACGAGGAGAGTCTGGTGCCGCTCGGCGACCACGGGCACTCGGACGCCGTCGCGCCCGCCATCCAGCGGAGTCCGGAAGCGGTGGAGGCCTTCCGATCCCTGCGGACGTCCATCCTGCTTTCCGCCAGCCCCGTGCCCCGGTTGATCCTGGTGACCAGCGCCCTGCCGAGTGAAGGGAAGACGACGACGGCGGTGAATCTGGGGGCGACGCTGGCCAGCCTGGGCAGTAAAGTGGTCGTGGTGGATTGCGACATGCGCCGTCCCTCGTGCCACCGCTCGACGGGGGTCGAGAATAACCCGGGCTTCGTTCGCTGTTTGACGGGCCATGTAGGGCTTCAGGAAGCGGTGCTGCCCGTGCCCGGCGTCGCCAATCTCTACGTCATCCCCTGCGGCCCGATACCCCCCAACCCTGCCGAAGTGCTCTCGTCGCCTCTGGCGGCAGAGCTGCTTCGCCAGCTGCGCGCTCAGTTCGAATACGTGCTGGTGGATTCGCCGCCCCTGTTGAGCGTCTCCGACAGCCGGATTTTGGCTACGATGACGGATGCCGTGGTGCTGGTAACCCGCGCGCACTCAACGCCTTACGATCTGGTGCGCCGCGCGCGCTCGTTGCTCTACGGCACCGGCGCCCGCATCCTCGGCGTGGCGCTCAATGACGTCGATCTCCACCAGGGCGGGCTCGGGTACGAGCAATATAAGTACGGCTACGGATATGGGTATGTCGCTAGCGATAACGCGTCCGAGGGTCACGGTGGACCTCAGGACTGACGGCGTTTGGTTTACTATTCCCCATATCAACTTCCAGTTATCCCATGGGATTCTTTGGTGGGGTTCGCTTTAGTCGTGCGGCAGCTGTGCAAAAGAGAACCGTAGCCTGTGGTTCGTGGGGCGTGAAGCGTGCTCAAGGATCAGAAAGAGCAAACGGAGACTGCGAGAGACGGGCAGGGCCAGAAGTTGATCAGGAACACGCTATTCAACTTTCTGGGACAGTTTTACATTCTTGCGTTGGGAATTGCAGTCGTACCTTACGTCGTTCATCGACTCGGGGCCGGCCTTTACGGTGTTGTGGTGCTGGTTGCTACGATCGGTGGCTTCGGGTCGATGTTGAGCCTAGGGATAGGAAACGCTCTCGGAAAGTTCGTCTCTGAGTACCATTGGCGTAACGAGCTTCGGACTATTCGCACCTTATTCCGAACCGGTTTCACGACCGCCCTGCTGGGCGGCATAGCTGGCGCACTGCTTCTGATAGTTTTCAGAGATCCGATATCGCGGTGGTTGTTCCATGACGATTCTACCGTTGGACGATACTTGAATTGCGCACTGTGGGTCACGGCCTTCGGCCTTCTCACCGCACCGCCGATCGAGGCTCTATCCGCCATCATTACCGGCTTGCAACGCTTCGACCTGATTAATCGGGTGAATGTGTTCGTCGCTAGCGTACGAAACTTCGGAATGATATTGGTGCTGATCATGGGACTCTATCTGAAGTCGATACTAATCGTCCTTGGCATCTCCGGCATCGCGAACCTGTTGGGCTGTCTCTACTATGCGCGGCAATTGATGCCGGGCCTGAGGCTTGCTCCGCAGCTCGACATGAAGTGCCTGAAGCAACTCGTCGGATATTCAGCGTTTGTACTGTTGGCAGGCGTCAGCGCTTTGGCTGTGCACAGATTCGACCGCGTCCTGGTCGCGTATTTCTTGCCGATTTCAGCCGTCAGTTTTTATGCAGTGCCTTACTCGTTGGCGGAAAAGACCGGTTCGGCCGTGGGTAATGTAACCTCGGTGATTTTCCCGTCAGCGAGTGAGCTCGCGGCGAGGCAAGCCGAAGAGAAACTTCAGAGGCTATACATTTACGCGACCAAGATTACTCTACTTGTGGCTTTACCGGTGACGGCTGTTTTGATGGCTTATCCGGGCCCGATCCTACGTTCGTGGGTGGGCACTGAGTTTGCTGTCCGGGGGGCCTCGACTCTTCGTCTTTTGAGTGGGGGATTTCTCCTGAATATTCTCGGTCACGTGCCTTACGTCGTCACCCAAGGCATCGGTCGACCTTGGCTGTCCGCTAAGTTCTCGATCTTAAACGGGATCGGAAACGTCATGCTGCTCATCGTTTTGATACCGATTTGGGGAATTCGCGGCGCTGGCGCGGGGTTTTTGCTTGCAGAGGCATTGATCATTCCGGCGTTTGTTCATGAAGCGAACCGGATCCTCAAGGTGCCGTGGAGATTGTTAATGTTTCGATCTTACTTGTTCCCACTCATTTCTGGAACGATGACGTTTCTCGTTCTTTGGCTCTTTCGTGACTTCGTCACCTCACCCTGGAAGCTCGCAGCGTGCTGCGGACTAGGGTTTGCGGTTTACGCCGCGTCCGTTCTCGCCATGACGCTTGATAGCCGCGAGCGAATGGAAATTTACCGGCAGCTGGCGAACATCTTCGGGCTCAGGCGGAGCGTAGCCAGTGTGTGAGCTCGAGACAAGTCGCCCCGTGTTGACAGGAGAGCGGGTTGTTCCTGACGATGAGAATTGTAGAGAGACCTTCTTGGAGCATGTGGCCCGCTATCGCTTTGCACAATCCTTTGTGAGGGGTTTGCGCGTGCTCGATGTGGCCTGCGGTGTCGGCTACGGGACGGCCATGCTCGCACAGGCGGACGCGAGTGAAGTTATCGGAATTGATATCGACAAGGGAGCAATCGATTACGCGCAGCGGAGATATGGAGCGATTGCCGGCGTTCGTTTCGCTCGAGCATCTGCCCTCCATCTTACTGGAATCGTTCGGAACCCTATCGATCTTTGCGTTTCGTTTGAAACTATTGAGCATCTGGAGGAGCCCGAGAAGTTTCTAAGGGATGTGCGCGAGATCTTGGTTCCTTCCGGACGGCTCATCATTTCGACACCGAACCGATACTTGTACTGCCCGGGTAACACCGACGGCGTTCACCCTGCCAACCCCTTCCATCGTATCGAATGGAAGGTGGATGAATTCATTTCGTTGCTTTCGGGCTGCTTCGAAGTGAAAACAGTCTTGGGACAAGTCCTGTGGCCTTTGGGCCGCGCTAGACTCTACCATTGGATGCATCGGACGAAGCGGAAAATTCCCGAACCGCTGCTGACTAGCCCACTGAGGGTCATCTGGCGTCCTGTGACGAGCTTGGTTCGAGAGGCGACCGTCAGCGATCTTGATCAGCGCAATCGCGTGCGGCCTTATTCACAATCCGAAATACCGCGGTTCGTAATTTGCGTTTGCAGAAGACGCGATTAGACAGGTCCCGAGTCGAAGGGGAGCGTCTTTTGAAGCGTCGAACGGAAGCGGAACGGGCATTCGCGAAGCACCGCGCAATGCGAAGCGATTTGGGAGTCTCCATTGCCATACGTACGTTCAATGGGGCGGAGTTTTTCCAGACTCAATTGGAGAGCATTCTGAGCGAATTTTGCCCTCCGGACGAAATGGCGTTCTGCGATGACGGCTCGACGGATGGCACGGTAGACTTGGCTCAGGAGGTGCTCCATGGCTGGCCCGGCATTGCGCGCATCTTGCGGAATGAGCGGCGGCTGGGCTACACCAAAAATTTGGAGAGGGCAATCCAGCCTACGACTTTTGAGAAACTCTAGCGTGGGCTTAGTCGATTGCGATGCGCAACGAGCTGACGGTTTATTGTGCCCCATGGGAAGGACGGTGTTACAGTCCCGACCTGAGAGACGGCTGGCTGTCGAGCGGTCAGCGCGGCCGCTGAGCGGAAGGCATGATATTGGCGTTCTCGGCGCACCACGGCCTTTCGCTGCAGGCTCAAGCCTGTGGCCCTGCTGATCCCCGATGGGCGGGGACACGACCACTGGATTGCCTTTTTAGCCCACGCTCTCACCGAAGTCGGGCCCCCCCGGCCAGCCGCTCATGTATTACCGGCGACAGCGGAACAATTCGGGTTATGACGCCGGCCTCGATAGCAAACGCAGGCGTTGGTTTGCGTGGGGCAGCCGTGGTCACGACCCGGCCGGGGACGGGAGACTGGTCAGGAACCGGGAGAACTGCCTGGTCGTGCCGACCCGCGACGTAGCGGGAATGGCAGCCGCAGTTGAGGAATTGATCGAGGATCGGAACTTGCGGCAGCGACTCGGGAAAGCAGGTTATGCAACTGCCCAAGGGATGTGCTGGGCCAGCGCCTCAGCCGCTTTCGAGGCGGCGTTGTTTCAAGCGATCGCTGAGGCGAATCATTCCAAAGCAGCGGTGCCCTAACAGAGACCAACTACTGAACCGGTACTGGAGAAACTAGACTAAAAGATACATACCAGGGTTTGGACTTGAACGAGCGGACTTTTTCGGTTGCTACCATAACCGTGGCGTGGAATGGCTCGACAATTCTTCCCCGACAGTTGCGGGCCCTCTTAGAGCAAACCCGCTCGATTCAGGAAATCATCGTTGTGGATAACGCGTCTACTGACGATACGCTCACCATAGTAAGGCGTGACTTTCCAAATGTTACCGCCCTTTCAATGCCTGACAATCTTGGGGTGGGAGGTGGCTTCGTCGCCGGGTTGGAGTATGCTTTCAAAAAGGGACATGATTGGTTCTGGCTGTTTGATCAGGATAGCCAACCCGCCCCGAAAGCCCTCGAAGAGCTGCTGAAGGCCTTGGAGCAGCTTCCCGAGCAGGCAAGCAAGATCGGTATTCTGGCTTCTCTACCTGTGGATCCCCAATTTGGAGTAGAACACTACGGGCTCTATTGGCGCGACCGCTTCGTGCCTGTTCCGCCCGAAGAATCGCGCCGACCAATATGCTTCGTTGATTTGGTTATCTCCTCGGGGAGCCTCATCCGGCGCGAAGCCATTCAAGCGGTTGGCTTTCCTCGCAAGGACTTTTTTATGGATTTTGTAGATCATGAGTTTAACCTTCGGATTCGGCGCGGCGGGTTTCAAATCGCTCAAGTTCGTCAGAGCATTCTGTACCATCAGTTGGGACGCACCGCCCTAAAGAAGAGATTTCTCCGCCGCTCTATTCGAATGGTCAGTAGCCAACCCAGTTGGAGACGCTATTATATGACTCGCAATGAAACCTTCACAGCTTGGCATCTTTTTGGCACGCCTAAATCGAGAGCCTTCTTGGTGCTTCGAATGCTTCGATGTGCCGTGAGTATTGTATTTTTCGAGGACGAAGAAAGAATTGCAAGCCTACGCATGCACGCACTTGGTTTTTGGCATGGGTTAAATAAGAAGCTGGGCATCAGACGCACGACGAGTTAGAACGAGCATGCTCAGCTCGCATGGATAGCATTGTCGCCGATTGACCTGCTGCGTCCAAGAACCATAGTAGTCATCGAGATGAAGATGCAGGAGCGCAGCGGAGTCATAGTCGGCAGTCCTAACCAAGGAAAGGACGCGCGATGCCACCTTTAAAAGGGGTCGTCTTAGCTGGTGGAACGGGTTCGCGCCTCTACCCGCTGACCCGAGTCACGAACAAGCATCTGCTTCCCGTTTACAATCAGCCGATGATTTTCTACCCCATCCAGACCCTGGTGAACGCCGGCATTCGGGATATCTTGGTCGTGACCGGCGGGCAGAATGCCGGAGATTTTCTTCGCTTGCTCGGGAACGGGAAGGACTTCGGCCTTCAGCACATCAACTATACGTATCAGGAGGGCGAAGGCGGCATCGCCGACGCCCTTCGGCTGGCCGAGCACTTCGCCGACCGCCAGCCGATCTGCGTCATTCTGGGTGATAACATCATCGAGACGAATATCGTGGCAGCCCGGGAGAAATTTGAACGGCACGCTCGGGGCGGCCATATTCTACTGAAGGAGGTGCCAGATCCGCAGCGTTTTGGCGTGCCCGTCTTGGAAGGGGATCGAATTCTGAAGATAGAAGAGAAACCCCTGCATCCGAAATCCCCTTACGCGGTGATCGGCATTTACATGTACGACGAAACGGTTTTTGATCGTATCCGCAGGCTGAAACGTTCTGCGCGGGGGGAGTTTGAGATCACGGACGTGAACAATCAATATATCGAGGAGGGAACGCTCTCCTACAGCGTGTTGGAGGGCTGGTGGACGGATGCTGGCACGTTCGAGTCGCTGTTGCGCGCCAACAACCTGGTGGCCCAGGGTGGCGCCAACCACATCGGAACCCCGGCCGCAGCCCGGGGATCAAT
This sequence comes from Acidobacteriota bacterium, assembly GCA_902812365.1. Taxonomy (GTDB): domain Bacteria; phylum Acidobacteriota; class Terriglobia; order UBA7540; family UBA7540; genus CADDZC01. The sequence continues at coordinate 60,427 of CADDZC010000007.1, forward strand.
GTGAGCGACGAGCGCGGCGAATGGCTGGCTCCGTCCACCGCCTATCGTGATCTCGGCCGGGGGCACCGAGCGGGGGCAGACAACGGCAGTTGCCGATCGCAACCGACCCAAATGATGGAAACGACCGCTGCAGCCAAGGATGTTGACCTTTCGATTTGCATTCTGACGCGGAGTCAGCCGCAATTGCTGCCGGAATGTGTGGCGGCGTGTCTGAAGGAGGCGCGGCGGGCTGAGGTCACATTCGAGATCATCATCGTGGACAACGCCTCGGAAGATCGGTATCCGGAAAAGCTTCTGGCTCTGTCGCCGTCCATCAGGGTGCTCCGCAATGAGCGGAATGTGGGTTTTTCGGCCGGCAACAATCAGGCGATCCGCGCGAGCCGTGGACAGTATGTGCTGATCTTGAACGACGACGCGATCCTGCAGGAAGACTCGCTGGGCCTGATGCTTCAGGAGCTAAAATCGGATCCCCGGATTGGTGGGGTGGGGCCGCGGCTTCTGAATACTGACGGCACGTTGCAGCGGAATTTCACCCATCTTCGGTTTCCCCATCTTCGAGGAATCATATGCCAACTATTACGGATCGAGGCGCTGTTAGATAGGTGTACTCTAACCCGCGATCTGTTCACGTTAAGTCGAAACCTCAATAGAACATCTGAAGCCGATCACCTTGCATCAGCTTGCTTCCTTGTCTACCGTCGAGCCATTGAAGCAGTCAATCTTTATGATGAGAGCTTCCACTATTTGTACGAAGATGCTGACCTTTGCTTTCGACTAAAGAAGGCGGGGTGGAGGATCGTTTACGTAGCTGAGGCTCGGGTCAGTCATTATAAGTCGTCTTCATGGATGGAACTATCGTGGCTGGAACGTAACACGATCGCATTCCAATCGATGCTACGATTCTTCCGCAAGCACAGCCATCCTGTAAGGGTCTTTTTAGTGAGGCTGGCGCTGGCTGTGGTTATGCTGGTGAGGCTGCCGACCGTAATTCTGCTGAGAACGTGGAAAGCCCGCTCCATCCATGAGGGATTGCGAAGTTCCGTTTCGCCGACGCTCAAGGTCATCTACATGCTTATTGCTTATACTGGTACGAAGGTTTGACGGGTGCGTGTGGGAAAAGGCTGGGACGTGAACAATTGGGTGGGGTAAACCGGTGAGATAGATGAGAATTGGTGTCGATGCGCGTCCTCTGTCGGTCGGGAGGGGAGGAATCGCCAAAGGTTTGGAAAACCTTCTTGCTGAGCTGCTCCGGATCGATCGCCAGAACGAGTATTACCTTTACTCGCACCGTGACTTTAAACAGAGATTCCAGGGAGACAATTGGCGTAAGCGAATTGGATCGCGCTGGCTCTTCTTGCCGGGGACGCTTTGGCTGCAGACGGAAGGCCGGCGGATGATGATCGAAGACAAATTGGATCTTCTTTGGGGATTTGCTCACCTTCTGCCTCTCCGCCTTCCTGCTGCGATTCACAGACTGGTCACCGTACATGATCTTACTTGGCATTTCTATCCCGCTACGATGAAGTTCCACAATCGAGCCTTTCATTTTCTGTTCTTTCGGCCGTCGCTCAGGGAAGCTGACGTCATCATAACTGACTCCGAATCAACGGCCCGAGATCTGGGTGCCGTGATGAGAGTTGATCGGTCAAGGATTCGTATAATTCCCCTGGGTGCCGCATCCGAGTATAGGCCCCACGACCCGTCCGCTGCGGCGAACTATATCGCTTCTAAGTTTCAGGTGTCGAACCGATATCTGAGCGCGGTCGGAACGATCGAGCCCCGTAAAAATTTGACCACCTTGATCGAGGCGATCGCTGATCTTCGAGGGCAGGGCATATTGCGCCATCAGCTTCTTGTCGCCGGAGCGGCTGGTTGGAAGAACTCCACCCTGGACTCTGCCATTCGGCGTCACGGTTTAACCGCTGAGGAGATCACCTTCCTAGGTTATATCCCCGACGAAGATATGCCCTTGCTCTACTCGGGCTCGGAGCTCTTTGTTTTTCCTTCCCTTTACGAGGGGTTCGGCCTTCCTTTGGTGGAAGCTATGGCCTGCGGAGTTCCGGTCATCGCTTCAAATACGTCGTCAGTTGCGGAGATCGTGGGGGACGCGGGAATTCTCGTGTCGCCGAGAGACGCCCGAGGCTTGGCGGAGGCAATTTCACGACTGATCCACGACGCCGAGTTGCGGCGCGATCTCCGAGAGAGAGGCTTGCGTCGAGTTCAACGATTCCGCTGGGACGAAGCGGCTCGAAAGATTCTCCGCTTATTTTCCGAAACCAAATTGCCGGGCCGTAGAGACTACCGCGATGCGCGTCCGATACCTGTCGCCGGGCAGAGTGATCGAGCCACTCTGTGATGCGTTGGGGCAGGCGGTGTTCATTTGTTGGCGAAGGAATCTAGGGAGGGATGTTGTCGAGGAGGGGCACCGTGTTGATCCGGTCTAAGGCTCCTTTGCGGTTGAGCTTTGCTGGCGGGGGGACGGACGTTCGCCCCTTCATGGATCGTGAAGGGGGGTGCGTGCTGAACGCCACCATCACGCGTTACGCCTGGGGCACCTTGGCCAGCCGCGACGACGGCCAGATTCGGATCGAATCGGCCGATTTCGAGTCATTGGTTGCGTTCGACACCAAGAGTCAGCCCAACTATGACGGTCGTATGGACCTGGCCAAAGCGGCTATTCATAATCTGGGCGGACGGGACTCAACCGGGTTTGATCTTTTTCTGCAAACGGACGCGCCGCCGGGTTCGGGTTTGGGATCATCCTCGAGCTTGATGGTGGGGCTGGTCGGACTGATGAAGGACTTCAAGAGACTCCCTTTGACCGATTACGAGGCTGCCCATCTGGCCTACACGATCGAGCGGGAGCAGCTCGGCATTAAGGGCGGTATGCAGGATCAGTACGCCGCCACCTTCGGCGGATTCAATTTCATGGAATTTTACAAAGACCGCGTGATCGTCAACCCCTTGCGGATCAGCCGTGATACGATTAACGAGTTGGAACATAATCTGTTGCTCTGCTACACCGGAAAATCGCGGTTCTCCGATCATATTATCGAGGACCAGGTCGACCGGTACGAAAAGCAGGAGCAAGCCACCTTGGAGGGCTTATATCGCCAGAAGGAGCTGGCTGTTGAGATGAAGAACGCCCTGTTACAGAGGCGATTAAATGACTTCGGGGCGATGCTGGGATCCGCTTGGGAGTACAAGAAGAAGATGTCTCCCAAGATCAGCAACGCGATGATCGACGAGATGTATGAGGAGGCCAGGAAGGCCGGCGCCCTGGGAGGGAAAATTACGGGGGCCGGCGGGGGCGGCTACATGCTCTTCTACTGCCGGTTCGAGTGCAAGCACAAAGTCGCCGAGGCGTTGAGACGGATGGGGGCTCAGCCCACGGAATTCGGATTCGATTCTCACGGCGTTCAAACCTGGAGAGTTCCCGATGAGTCAGGCCACAGACGGTGAGGCGCTCGTTCGCCGCCGCGTTCAGGAAAATATGGCCGTCCAGCAGGCGCTGCTGGCCGATGGCCAGCTGGTCGGCCTGCTGGCGAGGATTGCGGAAGACATGACGGCGGCGCTGCGGGCGGGCCGGAAAATCCTGCTATTTGGCAACGGCGGCAGCGCCGCGGACGCCCAACACATTGCGGCGGAGTTTGTCGGACGTTACCGGCTGGAACGCCGCGGCTTGCCGGCCCTCGCGCTCACCGTGAACACGTCCTCTCTGACGGCGATCGGAAACGATTATTCTTTTGATCTCGTCTTTACCCGACAATTGGAGGCGCTCGGCTCGAGCGGAGATGTGGCCGTAGGAATTTCAACGAGTGGAAACGCCGCCAACGTGGTTGCCGCCGTGGAGACGGCCAGGCGCCGGGGAATGCTGACGGTGGGGTTCACGGGCAGAAGTGGCGGCAAGCTGGCGATGGCGGCAGATCGGTGTGTCCGTGTTCCTTCCGACGAAACTCCGCGCATTCAAGAATCGCACATTCTGATCGGCCACATCCTCTCGGAGATTGTCGAGTCGGCCCTGTTTGGCGGATGACATCAAGGCGTCCGGAAGGCCGGGTGCCCGGTTGCTGAGCATGCGGAAGTTTGTTCTGCTCGATCGAGACGGAGTGATTAACCGGCGGATTGCCGATGGCTATGTGACGTCGTGGGAGCAGTTTGAATTTCTCCCCCGCGCCCTCGACGCTTTAAAGCGGTTGGCGGACCACGGGTACGAGACGATTGTGGTGTCGAATCAGGCCGGAGTCGGCAAGGGGCTTCTCAGTCCGGAGGTTCTGGAGGATATTACCCGGCGCTTCGTGGCCCAAGTTGAGGCGCACGGCGGCCGCATCTCCAAGGTGTACTACTGCCCGCACCGGCCCGAGGATCGTTGCCGCTGCCGTAAACCGGAAGTCGGTTTGCTTCTCCAAGCCCAGGCGGAGCACGGCTTTAACTTTGCCGACACGTTTCTGGTCGGTGACTCCGAAAGTGATCTGATGGCGGCGGAGCGGGTCGGCTCGCCGGCCGTGCTGGTGGCGGCGGGTCGCGTCGATAGTACTCCGGCGGCCGGTCGATCGTTGGTGGGAGTGGTTGAGAGTCTGAATGATGCGGTGGGCCTAATTCTTTCCCGGCACCCGGTGGCGCGGGCGCAGTGAGTCTCGAACCGGAGCGAGGGGCTTGGCGCCTCGCGGCGGTCACGAGCACTTTCAACCCCCGGGCGTCCATACGACAACAGAGATTCTTCGATCATGCGTCGTTACGGCTTACCAATCTTGGTCATTCTGCTCATTTTGTCGGCTACGCCCACCAGGGTCAGAGCCCGGCGAACTGCCCTCCGCATCGCCGATCGGTTTTCCGGGGGTGATCTCGGGGCGAAAATCAACGAGGCTGACTCTAGTCTCGGGGCGAGCCCCGGCGAGATCCGGGTGGTGCGGGTTGGAGTGGTCTCATCCGAAGTCGTGCTGTCGCCCAATCATACCCTGCGACTGCTAGCTCCCACCACATGGACGGCAGGCGCGGTCTTTCAGTCAGGGGATTCCCTGATATGCGCTGGCAAGAGAGCATCGCTCACCATCGGTCCGAATTTTTCGTCACCCAAGAGTAGAACCAACGTTGTTATCTTCGCGCAGCGAGCCGCGGATCTCGTTGTGAAAGGATGTGAGGTTTCGGCGACTTCCGGCACAAACGGCTACCTCTTTGTGCGGGTGTTGGGGGGCCATCACATCCTGGTCGCCGGGAATGTCGTTAGGAATCTTCGGCTCTTTCAATCCGATTCGGCGATCGACGAGGCCTACAACACCAATATTCACTATTCGGAGATCACGGATACTGAGTTGAGCGACGATATTGTTGTCGAAGACAATGTCTGCTACGGAAAATCCGAGCCCGGGGGAAACTCGAATCATCCAGCGATATCGTTCTGGTATACGCGGAGAGCGCGGGCGCTCCGCAACACAACGGTGAACTATACCGACGGTATCGTATGGTTTGGGGGCGACGCCTGCGTGGGCGGCTGCTCCAACGGAGGTAATGGTGACCCTGCACATCCGAGAAAGGTACGAAACATCACGATATCGGGTAACACCGTCTTACGCCCCGCATCGGGGGGTATTTGGGGCAGCATGGGAGATAACGTCACGGTGACTCGGAATAACGTGCGGGCCTGCGGAGACGTCTGCTTGGACACGGAAGGCGGCGCCCATGTCGTTTTTTCCCACAACTCGGTGATGGGTGGCACGAACGGCGGTATCACTACCTTCTGGCTGAACCGGGATATCAGAGTGACTAACAACATCGTGATTTCGACCTCCGCCGCCCAGCCGCTATTTCGTATCTATAACGCCACGCAAGACGCTGGATGGAATACGGACATCTATGTAGCCGACAATCGCTTCATATGTAAAGATTCCAGCGTCTGCACGGTGGATACCGACGGTGGTCCGGTGGGACTGCTGGTGTTTGTGCATAACTTTCTCAATGATGCGCGGATCCAATTCGCCTCGAACAATTTGCACGATGTCGACGTGCAGGACAACCAACTAGAGTTTCGTATCAGCGCGACGCGGCCGTTCACTGCCATCGACGTCGAGAATGCCAATCAAGTGCACGGCCGGCCCGGACGAGTGAAGATTGTCGGTAACCGCATTCAATGCCGAATTGAACAACCGGCGGGCAGCATGGCGATTCGGGTGTCCCAATCGGATTTTAACTCCAGTCCGATCACCGAAATCCTGCGCAACCGACTGTTCGGTGAGCACCCCTTTCCGATTGACATCGCCGTATCGGCCCAGAGTTCTAATCCGGGCGTTGAACCGGTATTTGTTGTTGTGGGGAATGCTTTGGGCACCGGCGAGATTTTGCGAAAGGCTGCGGTGGGGGCGAGAATGCTGGTCAAAGTCGACGCTAATCGAGCGACAAAGGAAGGCTCGCTGCAACGTTGATATTCTGAAGAGGACGCGCTGACGCCAAGCGGTTGGTACGATAATTCGGATGATGAAAAGAGCGATGTTTCAGACCAGGGGGTGGGAGGCACGCGGGCGCGGTGGCCGCACACTGTATGTTTCGCTCTGAGACCCAACGCATTGTGGCCATTGACGCCCGGATGCTCGGCCCGCATGGAATTGGTGCCTACATTGCCGATCTTCTGCACAACTTTGCTTTGATGGATCACGAATTTCGTTTCAAAGTTCTCTGCCCCAGGGTTGACCGACTCGAGCATTTGCCCAAGGACAAGTTCGAGCTGATCCAGGCCAAGGCACCTATCTACAGTCTGCGGGAGCAATGGGAGATTTATCGCCTGACCCGAGGCGTCGACCTCTTACACTGCCCGCATTACAATGTCCCCTATGGCTATCGCGGACCGTTGGTGGTGACAATCCATGACCTGACACATCTCACTTACTCACAATTCCTCCCGAATCAACTCGCTTACCTCTATGCTCGGGTCATGTGTGGTTATTCCGCCCGGCGGGCCGCTCGAATCGTTACCGACTCGCGTTTTTCAGCATGCGTCATACAGGAACAGTTGGGCGTGGAACCGGAAAAAATACGCGTGATTTACTTGGCACTGTCTCACCGGTTCAAACAGAGAGCCTCGAACGGCCTGAGGCGGGAAAAGATGGGAGGCAGCAAGCCTTACATTCTTTTCGTTGGAGTCTTGAAGCGTCACAAGAACGTTCAAGCGCTTCTGCGGGCTTTTGCTCTGCTCCCATCGGATTTGCGTTCCTCGTACGAGTTGGTGATTGCAGGAAAATTGGACAGCGATTATCCGCATCTTTTGCGGTTAAGGAAGGAGCTGGCGCTGGATGATCAGGTCTTGTTCGTCGGCCAGGTCTCGGAGGATGATCTCCATTCGCTCTATGCTGGCGCGGCGTTGTTCGTCCTCCCGTCACTGAACGAGGGATTCGGGCTGCCGGCGCTCGAAGCAATGGCTTACGGCGTTCCGGTCATTGTGTCCAATACCTCTTCGTTGCCAGAGGTCGTGGGTGAAGCCGGTGTGCTCGCGGACCCACAGAGTGAATGGGATATTGCTCACAAAATGGAGCAGGTCCTTGCGAATCCATCGCTGTCACAATCATTGGCGGAGAAAGGCAGAGTGAGGGCTGCGCGGTTTTCCTCGAAGGAGTTTGCCTCTCGCCACCTCGAAGTCTACCGAGAGGCGGTAGCCCAGAGTTGAGGTTGGACCGAAGGGTCAAACTCAGAGCCTTTCGGGCTCGCGGGTGCATTGATGGCGATCGTCAGAAAATCACAACGGGCTCGATTTCATTGGGATTTCACGTCTGGTCCCGCCGTCCGTCAGCAGACTGTATCGAAGGCCTCTTCGGGTTGGATTTCCATCGGTCTTCTGTTGGGTGCGGTTATACTGCACGTTGCTTTTCCCAAGGCAGGTTTTAAATGGCATGACATTCCTTTCACCGCGCCTGACATCGTTTACGGCGTTTTGCTGATGGCCGCGCTATTCCGCGCGTGGCGGCCGTTTCAGGCGTCACGCCAACTGAAGTATTGCGCTCTTCTCATGACACTTGGCATTGCATTTTTCGGATTCCGTCTTCTGTATGAGCGCTTCTATGGGTATCGCCGGCCAGCCGCTGATGATCTTGCCAATCTGACGGCCTTATGCGTGTACCCTCTAATTTTATTCGCGATGGTAACGATCGCGGATCGGGAGTCTGTACGGCAAAAGCTTTACCGGGTGCTTCCGATCTGTATTGCGGTCGTCCTGCTTTACGGGCTGGCGCAGAAGGTGTTCGGTGATTACGCCGTGGTTGTTCCCGGGCTGACCGCGAATATGGACGATGCCAGTCACCCCGACTTCCTCGCCCAAAAAGACAACATGCTCTGGAATCAACAAACCCTGAAGCTGACCTCAACCTACCAAAACGGCAACATATTCAGCGTGAATTTACTGATCCTGATGCCGTTGGCCATGGCTCTATTTCGAAGCAAGGCGGCCAAGCTGGTTATAGGCGGTTTGGGGGTCGTCGAGTTGGGACTGGCGGCCTCGAGGTCGGCTTGGGTAGGCGCTGTCTGTATGGCCTTGCTGGCCCTTCAATTGTACGTCAAGCGTTGGGCATATAGAATGGCTTTGCTGGGCTTGCTGGCGGTGGCTGTGGTCTCATTTGTGGCCTTCGTCCCGACCGTCCATCGACGCTTCCTCGATACGCAGGGACGCTGGCAGGACATGGGCGGGCGGGCGGAGCCGGCAGCCGTGCTTTGGAAAGAGTCACTCAAGAATCCCGAGAACGACGTGCAAACTTTTTTATTCGGACCCCATGGCATCACGTCGGAACGCATTGTTCTGTCGGGCGGGGGGGCTTATGAGATGTTTTACCTCGCGCTTTATCAACTGGCGGGGTGGGTGGGCGTTTTGATTTGGCTGGCGCCCATGATTTTCTCGTTGCGCATATTCTACCGACACCGCGCGGACCGGTACATTCGAGCTGTTTTTGTAGGTGTCGTCGCGTGGCTGCTGACGGCCGTATCGGAGGGTGCGTTTTGGGTGCCGCCAACCGCGTTCAATCTCTGGATGGTGCTCGGGCTCGGTTGGCTGCGTTTGCAGTCGATCGAGGGTGCGTCGAAGAAAATCGCCCACGCGACGAAGTTAGGCTTCGAGCGGCCGGCTCCTGCCGTTGGTGCGGCACACTCCATCGGCCCCTGAGTCTCTGTTTCTGGCTTCCGAAAGGAGATGAGTATTTTGAGGGGGAGCCCGCCATGGTAGACCTTCTGAAGCGCTGGCTCGGCAGCACGCGAAGAGAATGGGCCACGGCGCGGTTTCTCGTTGTCGGCGACCTGATGCTCGATCGGTACCTGTGGGGCGACGTTGCCCGCATCTCTCCCGAGGCCCCGGTGCCGGTAGTCCGGCTCACGTCGCAGACGGAGCGTTGCGGCGGCGCGGCCAATGTGGCCTTGAACTTGGCCGGTTTGGGGCTCCGCGTGGCCGTGGCCGGCTTCGTGGGTACCGACCCGGCGGGTGATACCCTGGTGAAGTTGCTGGCCGATTCCGGAGTGGAGGTGGGCGGCGTCGTCCGGGTGAGCGAGCGGGCGACCATCACCAAGACCCGCGTCATCGGCGGCCACCAGCAGATGCTGCGCATTGACGCCGAGCACGATCAGCCGGTGACGCTTGACGAGCTCCACCGGCTGGAAGCAGCCGTCTGGCAAGAACTCGCGCTCCGGCCTTCGGCGGTGGTGCTTTCCGATTATGCCAAGGGCGCGCTTGCTCCCGAAATCTGCGCCGGGCTGATTCGAGAGGCCAGACGAAGCGCGGTGCCCGTATTCGTTGATCCCAAAGGGCATGACTGGGACAAGTACGCTGGCGCAACTGGAATGACGCCGAATCGCGCCGAGTTAGCGCTGGCCTGTGGGCTACCAGGGGCGAGTTTCGCAGAATTGCTCGAGGCCGGACAGCGGTTGAGGGAAGATTTGGGATTGGATTTCATCGCCGTGACACGCGGTGAAGAAGGCATCTCCTTGATCCGGTCGAGTGGCGTTTCTCACAGCCCGGCGGTGGCCAAAAGCGTATTCGATGTTTCCGGGGCGGGGGATACCGTCATCGCGGTTACGGCCGCCGGCGTGGTGGCCGGAGTGGACGTTTTGGAGTCCATTCACGTAGCCAACGTGGCGGCCGGAATCGTCATCGGAAAGATCGGCACGGCGCCCATTGAGCGCGACGAATTGCTGCAGGCTCTGTCAACCGAACGAACGTTGGAACAGGCGCATAAGATCTGCGATATCGAGGAGGCCCTTCGTCGCGTCGAACGCTGGCGCGCCTCCGGAGAACGAGTGGTTTTTACGAATGGTTGCTTCGACCTGATTCATCTTGGTCATGTCACTTTCCTCGAGCGGGCTCGAAGGGAAGGAGATCGCTTGGTGGTGGGAGTCAACTCGGACCGGTCTGTTCGTTCCCTCAAGGGGCCCTGTCGGCCGATTATCCCGGCCGAGGAACGCGCCCGCGTGCTGGCGGCTCTCGAGTGCGTGGATGGAGTGGTGATTTTCGATCAAGATACTCCTCTCGATCTCGTTCAGCGGCTGAGGCCGGAGGTGTTGGCGAAGGGGGCGAATTGCTGTGAGGATGAGGTGATCGGAGCCGGGGAAATCCGGGCGTGGAATGGCCGGGTGTGCCTCATTCCACTGGTTCCCGGATACAGCAGCCGTCGAATTCTTGAGAGAATCGAAGCCGTACGGTCGGGCAATTCATGAATGGGCAATGGCGACAAGAACGTTGGCTTCGCAACGCGTCAGTCTCCGCCTGAGGTTCGCGGACCGCTACGTGGGCATTCCGGTAGTCCGAACGATAGGGCTGCTGAAACGGCGAAGGCCGATGCCGCCCGATTTTCGTTCACTCGGATTACTTCAGACCGCCGCCATCGGCGATACGATACTTCTAGCCGGCGTCATCTCGGACCTGAAGCGACTTCTTCCCGGAAAGCGGATCGTTTTGTTTGTCGGTCCGAGCAATTACGAAATTGCGCGGCTTCTCCAGGGTGTCGACGAAGTCGCCCGACTCCCTGTCAGCCGGCCTTTTCGAGCGATTCGCATGTTACGAAGAGCTCAAGTCGACGTGTTGTGCGATTTTGGCTCGTGGCCAAGAATCAACGCGCTTCTAGCGTGCTTTTCGGGCGCGGCCTTTACGCTGGGTTTTAGGACTTCTGAGCAGTACCGACATTACACCTACGACGAAGCCGTTGAGCACTCTAGGGAAGTGCATGAAATCGAAAACTATCGTCGCTTGGTGAGCGCTCTGGGCGTGGATTCGAAATCCCCGCCCCGGATCAACCTCGAGCCCGGGGTTTTCAACCCCTTGAATGTAGGAACCTATGTCGTTTTTCACGCGTGGCCCGGGGGTTACAAGCGGTCCGCAAAGGAGTGGCCGGATCATCATTGGGTGGAGCTAGCTCAGAGGGTGAGCGGCCTGGGGTTGAGTATTGTTCTCACGGGGGGTGAGGATGATCGAGAAAAAGCGGAACGGCTGTGCAAGCGGATCGGCTCGGCGGTGAGCGCCAGGGTCGTTAATTTAGCCGGCACAATCAGCCTCGTTCAAACGGCCAGGGTGCTGCAAGACGCCGCGGCGGTTGTCAGCGTCAACACCGGCATCATGCACCTGGCTGCCGCCGTAGGGGCCCTCGTCGTGGCCCTCAACGGGCCCGTTCCTGGAAGGAGGTGGGGGCCCGTCGGCGATCGGGCCATCTCGGTTGATGCGAGTGCCGACGGCTGCGGTTATCTTAATCTGGGTTTCGAGTATAAGAACCAGCGGGAAGACTGCATGGCCACGATTTTGCCGGGCCCCGTTTTTGAAGTCGTGAGAGCCAGGCTGGCGTCCTCGCTATCGACGACCTAGGCTGTTAACGAACCAGGCGAGACTAGCAGGGCGCGCCGTTCGTCCCGCGACCATGATTCGGTCACCGATGCTGCCAAGAGCGTCCGCCTCTCCCCTGTTCCTGGGGATCGATGGTGGCGGAACGCGGACGACGGCGTGGCTGGCGGACGGTCAGGGATGCGTCCGGGCTCGAGCCGAGGCCGGGCCGTCAAATCCGTTAAAGGTCGGCGTTGAGTTGGCGGAACGCGAGATCCTGACTGCCGCCGCGCGGGCCCTCCGCTCGGCACGCCGGCAGCAGCGGCTTCTCGCCGGCGTTTGTCTGGGACTTGCGGGAGCTGACCGCCCGGCCGTGCAGAGAAAAATGCTCCGGTGGTTACGCCGGGCGATTCCGGCGCGCTCTCATCTGGTCACCTCGGACGCGGCGATTACCCTTGAAGCGGCTCTGGGAGGCCAGCCAGGAATCGTCGTCATGGCCGGTACGGGCTCAATTGCGTACGGGCGCAGCGGCGACGGACGCGTCGGGCGATGCGGCGGCTGGGGTGTTCCATTTGACGACCAGGGTTCTGGCTACGACCTGGGGCGGAAAGCCGTGACCGCGGCGCTGCGAGCCTTTGATGGCCGGGGCCCGCAGACGGCGCTCGGGCTGATGGTTTGCCGCGCCCTCAAGCTGCGTGAAGTCACCGAGATCGTTGAACGCAGGCTGGCGCAGCATCAAATCGCCGCTCTGTTTCCGCTGGTCATCGAAGCCGCTCATCGCCGCGATACCGTCGCCCAGCGGCTTTTGGACGAGGGTGGGCGTGACCTCGCCGAGTTGGCGTGGACTCTGTTGCGAAGGCTGCCGCCGCTACCCACCCCCACGCGGGTCGTCTGCGCAGGCGGCGTTTTCGAAGCCAGTCCGGCGGTCCGCCGCCGCTTCGCAAAATATCTGCGGCCCCACGCGCCGCGCCTCCGGATTTCGATGCTGCAAGGCCGGCCGGTCGAAGGCGCGCTGGAGCTGGCGCGGAAGCATTATGAACGGGTGGCTGGAAGGCTGTCGCCGGTCTCCAGCGGATCCGTGAGGGTCTTCGACGTTCATCGTTGACCGCGCCCGGTACGCTGATGTCCTTGATGATGGAGGAGATTTTCGAGCAACCCAAGGCGTTGCGCCATACGCTGGAGTCTGAGCGCTGGCACGTCGAGGAATTCCGGCGCCTCGCCCAGCAGAAGCAGTTCCGCCTGATCGTGCTGGTGGCGCGGGGCACGTCCGACAACGCGGCGCTTTTCGGCCGTTACCTGCTGGAACTGACCACGGGCATCCCCGTATCGCTCGCCGCCCCCTCCATCCACACTCTCTACCACGCGCGGCTCCATCTCCGCCAAGCGCTCGTCATCGGCATTTCCCAGTCGGGCGAAGGAACCGATATCAACCGGGTGCTCAAATCCGCCCGGCGGCAAGGGGCCTATACCGTCGGTATCACCAACGAGGCGAGCTCCCACATGGCCCGCATTGTCGACGACGTGTTCCTGGTGCGGGCCGGCAAACAGCGCTCCGTCGCGGCCACCAAGACTTACACGGGCCAGCTTCTGGTGCTCTATCTGCTGGCCTCGGCACTGGGTTCCGTCGTCACTCTTCCTGCGGTCAGCGAAATCCCCGAGCGGGTTGAGAAGGCCCTCGGGCTCAAGGCGCAAATCGGCCAAATCGTTGAGCGCTATCGTTACATGCGCCAGTGCGTCGTGGTGGCCCGCGGCCTGAATTACGCCAATGCCTTTGAGCTCGCCTTGAAACTGATGGAAACGTGCTATGTGGTGGCCGAGCGGTTTTCCGCCGCGGATTTCCTGCACGGTCCGATTGCCATGATCGAGCGCGATTTCCCCGTTTTGCTGCTCATGCCGCCCGGCAAAGCTTTTCACGATCTGAGGCGACTCCTCGATCGTCTCCGCGGCCTGCGGGCGGAAGCCGTGGTTTTCTCGTCTCCGTCGGCCGTCATTCGCGGGGCGACGCGGGTCATCCGAGTGCCTGGATCCATGCCCGAACTTTATACACCCATTCCGTACATCATCCCCGGGCAGCTCTTCGCGGCCTTGCTCGCAGACGTGAAAAGCATCGACCCCGACAAACCGCGCTCGCTCCGGATGGTGACCAGAACGGTGTGATCGGGCCCGGCCAGGGTGGGCGAAGGAAGGCCTTCTCTGAGCGCTATCCAAGTGGGTTCGAGCTGGGCCCGGCATGACTGAAAGGTTGCCGGCCGCACGGCCCTCAGGGACGGGTGCCGGTCAGCAGGCTGGCCCCGTTCCGTGTCACCGGGTCGTAATTCAGGTTCGGGGCCAGCCATCGTTCGACCGTTTCCACGTCCATACCCTTGCGGGCCGCGTAGTCCAACACCTGATCGTAGTCGATCTTTCCGACCGCGAAGTAACGGGCTTCCGGATGGGACAAGTAAAAGCCGCTCACCGAAGCAGCGGGAAACATCGCGCAGCTCTCGGTCAGTTCAATACCGATGTTCCTCTCGACCTCGAGCAGAAGCCAGAGCGTCCGCTTCTCGGTGTGATCGGGACAGGCCGGATAGCCGGGCGCCGGGCGGATGCCGCGATATCGCTCGTGGATGAGGTCCTCGGGGGTCAGGTTCTCGGCTTCGCCGTATCCCCACACGTCGCGCGCCCGCTTGTGCATGAACTCGGCCAGCGCCTCGGCCAGGCGGTCGGCCAGCGCCTCGGCCATGATCGCGTTGTAATCGTCGTGGGCGCGCTGGAAGCGTTCGACGAGCCGTGGCAGACCGAATCCCGCTGAAACGGCGAAGCCTCCGATATGATCGGGAAGACCGGTTTCGCGGGGGGCGATAAAGTCTGCCAGCGCGTAATTGTAATGGCCTGGAGCCTTGGCCATCTGTTGCCGCAGGGTGTGAAATCTGGCGATAACCCTGGATCGGGATTCGTCGGCGTACACCTCAATGTCATCCCCTACGCTGTTGGCCGGGAAAAACCCGATGACCGCCCTCGCCGTCAAGAGGTCCTTTTCGATGATCTGGCGCAGGAGCTGTTGCGCGTCGTCGAACAGCTCCCGAGCTCGAGGCCCGATCTGCGGATCGTCGAAAATTTTGGGGTACGTGCCGCGCAACTCCCAAGCTCCGAAAAACGGGGTCCAGTCAATATAAGGCGCGATCTGGCTGAGCGGCAGCGAATCGAACACCCGGACGCCCGTAAAGGCCGGACGGGGAGGCGGCGTCTGCCAGTCGATCGGCGGCCGACGTTTTCTCGCCTCGTCGAGCCTCAGCAACTCCTGCCCTTGGGGGCGGTAAGCCCGGCGGAGCCTCTCCTGCTCATGCCGATTTTCTTTCACAAAGGTCTCGCGCCGATCGGCGCTGAGAAGGCTTCCCACCACGCCCACCGCGCGCGAGGCATCCGGCACGTGGACGACCGCCTGGCTGTAACCGGGGGCGATCTTGACGGCCGTGTGGACGCGACTGGTGGTTGCACCGCCGATCAGCAAGGGAATCGTAAAGCCCTCGCGCTCCATTTCCCTGGCCAAGTGGGCCATCTCGTCGAGCGACGGCGTGATGAGGCCGCTCACTCCAATCAGGTCGGCCTTCACGTCGCGCGCAGTCCGCAAAATCTTCTCGCACGGCACCATGACGCCCAAATCGATCACCTCGTAATTATTGCAGCCGAGCACCACCCCCACGATGTTCTTGCCGATGTCGTGGACGTCGCCCTTGACGGTGGCCATCACAATGCGTCCCGCCGCCTCGCGGCCGCCGCCCTGGTGCTTTTCCGCCTCCATGAACGGCAGCAGATAGGCCACGGCCCTCTTCATGACGCGGGCGCTCTTCACCACCTGAGGCAGAAACATTTTGCCAGCGCCGAATAGGTCCCCCACGATGCTCATTCCCGCCATCAGCGGCCCTTCGATCACGTCCAAGGGCCTTGCCAATTTCCGCCGAGCTTCTTCGGTGTCCTGCTCGATGTAATCCACAATGCCCTTGACGAGCGCCTGCTGGAGCCGCTCTTCCACCGGCGCGCGGCGCCAGGCATCTTCTTCCGCCTCTTTTTTGCCCTGCTGCTGGACGGAATCCGCGAAGGCCAGCAAGCGCTCGGTGGAATCCGGCCGCCGGTTCAGGATCACGTCTTCAACCAGTTCCCGCAGGTCCGGAGGAATCTCTTCGTAGATACCGAGCTGGCCGGCGTTGACGATGCCCATGTCCATACCGGCGCGAATGGCGTGGTAGAGAAACACCGAGTGCATGGCCTCGCGCACCACGTTATTCCCACGGAAAGAAAACGACAGATTGCTCACTCCACCGCTCACTTTGCACAGCGGCAGGGTTGCCTTGATGCGCCGCGTGGCTTCGATGAAGTTGAGCGCATAGGCATTATGCTCCTCGATGCCGGTGGCGACGGTGAGGATGTTGGGGTCGAAAATAATGTCCTGGGGCGGGACGCCGGCCCGCTCGGTCAAAATTTTGTAGGCGCGGGTGCAGATTTCCACCTTCCGCTCGATGGTATCCGCCTGGCCCCTCTCGTCGAACGCCATCACCACCACGGCGGCCCCGTAACGCCGAACGAGCCGCGCCCGCTCCTTAAAAACCTCTTCGCCCTCCTTGAGGCTCAGCGAATTCACGATGCTTTTGCCCTGCACGCACTTGAGCCCGGCCTCGATCACACTCCACTTCGAGCTGTCAATCATGATGGGGACGCGGGCAATGTCGGGCTCCGTGGCCAGATAATTCAAAAACGTCGTCATGGCCCGCTCGGAGTCGAGCATGGCCTCATCCATGTTGACGTCGATAATCTGCGCCCCGCCCTCGACCTGTTGCCGGGCCACCGCCAGGGCCGCTTCGTATTCGCCATTTAGGATGAGCTTGGCAAATTTCGGCGAGCCGGTCACGTTCGTCCGTTCGCCGATATTAACGAAATTCGTATCGGGGCGGATGGTCAGCGGCTCGAGACCGCTCAAGCGTGTGTAGGGTTCCACCTCTTTGGGCGCCCGAGGCTTGATCCCTCGCACCGCTTCGGCGATGGCCTGGATATGCGCAGGTGTGGATCCGCAGCAGCCGCCCACGATGTTGAGCCAGCCCCGCTCGGCAAACTCGCGCAAATCAGCCGCCATCTGCTCCGGGGTTTCGTCGAATCCGCCGAACACATTCGGCAACCCGGCGTTCGGGTAGCAGCTGATGTAAACGGGAGCAATTTGGGAAAGCTCTTCAATATACGGCCGCATTTGCCGGGCCCCCAGCGCACAATTGATCCCCACACTCAGCATCGGGACGTGCGAGACGGAATTCCAGAAAGCCTCAACCGTCTGACCGGAGAGCGTCCGGCCGCTTTGATCCACGATGGTGACCGAAACCATAACCGGGAGGCGGCGCCCGGAATCTTCAAAATACTGCTCGACCGCAAACAGAGCGGCCTTGGCGTTCAGGGTGTCGAAGATCGTTTCCAGCAGCAAAACGTCCACGCCGCCCTCGACCAGGCCTCGCACCTGCTCGTAATAGGCGTCGCGCAACTGATCAAACGTCACGCTGCGCGACGCGGGGTTGGAGACGTCCTGCGAGACCGACGCCGTCCGGCTGGTGGGACCCATCGATCCGGCGACGAACGCCAGCCTTTCGGGATGATCGGCCATGAACGTGTCGGCCGCCCGCCGCGCCACTCGGGCGCCGGCGAGATTCAGCTCGTAGACTCGATCCTGGAGCCCGTATTCGGCCATCGAGATGGCATTCGAATTGAATGTGTCGGTCTCGATGATATCGGCGCCGGCTTCGAGATACTGGCGGTGAATCTTTTCAATGAGGTGGGGCTGGGTGATGGTCAAAAGGTCGTTGTTGAGTCGAAGATCCTTGGAGTGACCGGCGAACTCCTTGCCGCGATAGTCGGCCTCGGTGAGCTGATACGCCTGGATCATCGTGCCCATGGCGCCGTCGATCACCACGATCCGGTGGCGCAAAAGTTCTTCCAGTTGGGTCGCACGGCCTGCCAAAGCAGCCATGGTTTTGAATACCTTTCTGTGTCGAGCGGTCATGGCCGGCGAGATCGGTCCCGATCTCCCCCCAACCGTGACCGGCGCGCTTCGCCGCGCCCCAAGCCTTCCTGCAGGCGGTGACGCCTGGCAATCTGCCTGGCGGGGTCTTTCTGGGGTCTGACCAAGGCGTCTTCGAAGGCTGACTTGCTTCCCACTCCAGACGAAGGCGAATCTCCTTTCTTTAGGTTACCACGGAACGCCCAAACTGGTAAGCTCAATACCGAAAAAAGCCCGCGGGTTCGATCCTCGCCGGGCCGCCAGGGAGGGTTGATGTCATGCGCAGGAAGCTTAGGACCCATCTCTACCTTGCACTGTCTTGCTTGGTGTGCTGGCTTTCGCCAGGCTGGCAAGTTGCCTTTTCTCGGACCCCTGACTCGAGCTTTTTCCCCGTGGCGGTTTGGTATGGAGGCGGTAAGGTGCGCGCCCCGATGCTCGAGCGAATCGACGCCTCCAGCGCCGAGCGCTGGGGCAGAGACCTCGACCAGATCAAGTCGGTGGGATTCAATACGATTAAGTGCTGGGTGGACTGGGCGACAGCCGAGCCGGAACCCGGCCGATGGGATTTCCAAAATCTCGACTTGCTCCTTCGGCTCGCTCAGGAACGCGGCTTGCGCGTGATCGTGCAGGTTTACCTCGATTCTGCTCCAGATTGGGTCGGGGCGCGCTACCCGGATGGCCGCTTCGTCGACCGCAGCGGCGCTGTGATCCAGTCACAGGCGGCGCCCGGATACTGTATGGACCACGACGGGGTGCGGGCGGAGATGGTGAGGTTTCTGGCGGCGCTTGCCCGGGAAGCGAACCGCTCCGCGGCACTCTATGGGTGGGACGTCTGGAGTGAACCGCACGTCATCAACTGGGCAGACTTTCCTTATCTTCCCCAGGCGGAGTTTTGTTACTGCGCTTCCAGCCAGAATCGCTTCCGGGCCTGGCTCCGCGCTAAGTATCGGACAATTGAGGCCCTCAATGCGGCCTGGTACCGCGGGTTTGCGCGCTGGGACGAGGTTGAGGCTCCTCGCTTTCCTACCATCCTGTCCTACACCGATTACCTCGATTGGCGCGCCTTTATTGACGACAAACTGGCCGGCGACCTTAACACCCGCGTGAAGGCGATCCGCACTGCCGACCGCGTGCATCCCGTCACCAGCCACGCGGCCGTGCCCGGGCTGTTCACGTCTCCCGCCGACGGCTACGGCGAGCCGGACGACTGGAAAATGTCGTCGGCCGCCGATTACTTCGGCACGTCGCTGTATCCCAAGCATTCGGAATCGGCGGTTCCGTGGTCATACCGGAAGCTTGCCGCCGCGCTCGATTTCACCCGCTCGGCCGGCCGCGCCTTCGGCAAAGGCTTCTGGATCGGGGAGCTTCAGGCTGGGCAGGGGGCGACTGGGATGCGGATTGTCGATCCGGTGAGCCCGCGCGAAGAAGTGTTGTGGATGTGGCAGGCGGTCGCTGGCGGAGCCAGGGAGATCGCCATTTATGCCTGGTATCCGATGAGTTCCGGTTACGAATCGAACGGCTACGGCTTGATTAACCTCGACGGAACACTGACGGAACGGGCCGTTGCGGCCGGCCGGGTGGCGCAGGTGATCGACCGCCGCGCGGCCGAGATCAATGCTTCACAACCGGCCCCGGCCGCTGTGGCTATCCTTTACAACCGGCTCGCCTACATGGTCGGCGGTTCACAGCCTTCGCTTTCGCAACTCGGCAACGCCGCGCGCGATTCGCTGACCGGCCTGCACCGTGCTTTTTTCGAGCGGCACATTCCAGTGGATTTCGTGGATGACGGCGAGGTGGCCGCCGGGAGGCTTGGCGCCTATCGGATTCTCTTTCTGCCCTATCCGGTGATGCTTTCGCGTGAAGTCGCAAACGGGGTGCGGAGCTATGTGGAGAGCGGCGGCACGGCCGTGGCGGAAGCGCGTCTCGCCTGGAACGATGCGCGCGGCTTCGCCAGCGATGTCATTCCCGGCGGCGGTCTGTCGCGCGTCTTTGGAGGCCGCGAGAAAGTAATCCGACCGGTCGAGCGGGCTCCGATGCGCGTCGAAAGAGGCGCGGGTCTCGCCGGTCTCCCGAGCGGTAGCCTGATCCAGTCGGGAGCGTTTGAAGAAGACCTTGAACCCCTCGGCGCATCCCGCGTGCTCGCGCGTTTCGCCAACGGTCAGCCGGCGATCATCGAGAATCCCTACGGCCGGGGGCGGGCGATCCTGATCGGGTCGTTTCCGGGCCTGGATTACGAGCGTCGTCATGACGCCTCCACGGCGCGGCTCTTTCTGGCGCTCGCGCGCCAGGCCGGCGTGACGCCGCCGGTTGAAGTGTCAGGCGAAGGCGCGGAGCGGATCGAGGTGCGACGGCTGATCAGCCAGCGGGACGAAATTGCGTTCGTCTTCAACCACGCCTATGCGACCTCGCACGCCCGAATCGCCTTGAGCGTTCCTTGGGGCAAAGTGAGGGCGGAGGATTTCATCACCGGCAGGAGCATAGAGATCGCGCGCGAGGATGACAAGCTCATTTTTAAGCCCACCCTCGCCGGGAACGAGGTCGGGGTGTTCCGGATATATCCAGAGTGACGACCGGCGAGGAGAGGTGAGGATCCCGGCCGCCCGCCGAACTCTCGATGGGCGGCCGTTGGAGAAGCGCCAGCGGCCGCAGGGAATCCAACGGCGGGTTTCATCGAGTCGAACCCAGTTTTTCATCATCAACGCGGCTCTGCGAGTTCCGATCGGCCCCCATGCGCGGATCCCGGGGCGTCACCGCCCGACGCCGCCACGGCTACTCCGGCGGCCATTCGGTCGCGACGGGCTGGCCATTCGGGTCGAGTTCGACCACGGGACCATAAAGGCCCCGAAACTCCCGCCGCCACCACAGTCCAGTCCGGCGGCGAGTCGCCAGGTCCGTGAACCAGTACTGCCACCTGACCGTCCGCACCGCCAGCGGCGGCCGGTCGGGGAAGGGGTTCCCCGCGAAAAGCGACAGGACCGCAGGATCGTTGCGGAGCAGCAGCACTTCGGCGCGCGTCACCCACGGATACTCCCTCCAGCTACCGAGGGTGGCAAACCACAGATTCCAGTCAAAACGCGGTTGATAGGGAGCGTAGCAGCGCGGAGCTTGACGGACGTCCTGAGGCTTGTACCGGAACGGATACGCCTCCCAATGGGTACCGTCGCGCGTGCCTTGGAACTCGATCTCATAGCGGGCGGTGGTCATGACGGCGAAGAGCCCGTACTGGTTGGCGATGCGAAACGGCTCCAGCACCGCGATCGGCAGGGTTGGGGCGGGAAAGCCCGGCACCGGAATCATCACCAGCAGGACTGCTGTGTCATAGAAAACCCAGCCGAGCAGAAATCCGGCGAGAAAGCGCCGGAGCCGAATTCCCCCGGCGATGGATAACGATTGACGATGGCCGGCCGCCCCTTGGCCGTCCTGAAGTTGCACATCGGCCTTTGCCGACTTCGATGGCGGGACCTTGAGCCGGGAACTCAGCTTGTGCAAGAGCGGGCGCAGAATTCTGTCATCGAGCAGTAAAAATCCGAGCGCGAGGACGAAGTAGTTTAGAAAAGTCAGGTTGGCGGTCAGGATGATTCCGATCTGAAAGGGGGTGACCAGGCAGAAGCAGAGGATCTTGAGCGGGCGAGGCAGAAAGATCATCCACGAGACGCCCAGCTCAATGATCAGCGTAGCGAGCGCGATCGCCGCCTGGACGCTGTGGGGCATCTGCTGCGCGTACCAGCCGATCCAGTTGGGCAGCGGACCGTTCTGGTAATAGTCATCCAGCGCCGTTAAGTGCCGCCAATGCGGATCGTGACTGAGGATTTTCACCAGCCCGGATTCGAAATAGATTGTGAACCAGAGCCAGCGGAGCATGGCCAGACTGGCGCGCGACGGCGGTTGGGTAATGCCGGGTCCCGGGCGGAATCCGGGCGGGGCGAAAAACAAGCTCAAGAAGCCCGCCGAAAGCAACATTCCATCCGACTGATAGCTCGAGAAGTCCTGAGCCGCGGTCACGAAGGACAGAAAGCAGGTAAGGCCAACGAGGATCATGCCGCGCGGCCAGACGTTCACCACGAGAAGAAGGGAAGCCACGAGTCCGGCCCAGCACAGAAAAGCCAGCGCGTGGGTGCCGGCATTGAGCCACAGCAGTGTGGGAGCGTACCAGAATCTCAACCAGCCGAGCTGCGCGGCGACGCGGCGCAAGTAATCGCCGGCGGGCAGGATTCCCCGTGGGCCAATCAGGCCGTTAATTTGGAACAGGAGCGAGTAAAACGCCGAGCCGAAAATCAGTCCAAGCGCGCGCAGCCACAGCCAGCGGGGCCACAAGTGGCCGGGTTCGGAGGGATCGGGATCGAGAAGCCAGCGAACCAGGGAACCGGCCGTCCATCCCTTTGCTGCCGAGGGCGGCTCGTTGGGTGTCAGTCGGTAATGGTTGGTGGCCACGGTGGCTGCACCCGACCAAGTGATCTATGGCAGCTGCATCGGCGGGCGCCGGGACTCTGAGAAAAGTTTTAAAATCACTTCCCGACTTCCGGTTCCGCCATGCCCGCCTCTCCGCGCGCTCATTTGGCGCGGGGCCGTCATGGTTCGACCAGACTGGGATGAGCTAGGCTTCGACGGCTGCCCCAACCGGCAGCGCTTGGCTGGCGCACTCCGAGCGCGCTCGACGAGCTAGGCCTTTTGGGTATGGACACGGCGGTCGTAGAGAGCTTCGATAGCATCCCGGAAATTCGCTTCCACAACGTGACGTTTGATCTTTTGGGTCGGTGAGAGCTCGCCGGAAGCCACGGTAAATTCGCGCGGCGAAAGGATGATCTGC
This sequence comes from Acidobacteriota bacterium, assembly GCA_902812365.1. GTDB lineage: Bacteria > Acidobacteriota > Terriglobia > UBA7540 > UBA7540 > CADDZC01. The sequence goes on from CADDZC010000007.1 coordinate 83,020, forward strand.
CGGATCTTCTCGTGCGGAGGCAGCCACGCGGTTGCCTGATCGATCTGTGTGCCGACGAACGCCAGAACCTCAGGGTCGGTGACCAACTCCTCACGGCTGGTGAAGACGATGTGCTGCTCGCGCGCATAGGCCTCCAGGCGGGAGAAGTTCGGCACCACGATGGCGCTGACGAATCGGCGCCCTTCACCGATCACCAGAATCTGCGAGACATACGGATGTCCCTGGAATAAATTCTCGATTCTTTCCGGGCAGACGAATTTTCCGCCGGAAGTTTTGAAAATGTTCTTCTTCCGGCCGGTGATGGTGAGGAAGCCATCGGCGTCGAGCGTGCCGAGGTCGCCCGTGCGAAACCACCCCTCGACGAACGCCTGGCGGTTTTCCTCTTCCCGATGATAGTAACCGGGCGTAACGTTCGGGCCCCGCACCAGAATCTCGCGGCCGGTCCGCCCTTCCTCATCAATCACCTCGTCGCCGAGTTTGACTTCCACTCCGGGGATCACCCGTCCCACCGTGCCGAGCTTGACCGCGCCCGGATAGTTGACCGAGATCACCGGCGAGGTCTCCGTCAGCCCGTACCCTTCGTACACCGGCAGGCCGACGGCATAGAAGAAACCAGCCAGCTCGCGGGCGAGCGGCGCGGAGCCGGAAATGAGCACAGCGATGCGACCTCCCAGCCGGGCGCGGACTTTCGAGGCCACGAGAGCATCGGCCAAGGCATGCCGGAGGCGCAGTCCGAGCGGCGGCGTTCGCCCCTCCAAGCGATACGGAAAATAGGTTTCGCCGGTTCGAACAGCCCAGCGAAAAAGCTTTCTCCGGGCAAGCGAACTCTGCTCGACGGTCTCGATGATCTTGCCGTGAATCTTTTCGAGCACGCGGGGCACGACGGCCATGATGGTGGGCCGCACTTCGCGGATGTTTTGGGGAAGCGTCTCGAAGCTCTCCGCATAAGCGATGGAGACCCCTTGCCAAAAGTAGACGTAATCGAGCATTCGCTCGAAGATATGGGACAGCGGCAGAAAGGATATGGCCACGTCGTGATGAGCCAGGGGAAACAGGCCGGCGCTCGCCCGGATATTAGCGGCGATGTTCGCGTGGGTGAGCACCACGCCCTTGAAATTGCCGGTGGTGCCCGAGGTGTACAGGATCGTCGCCATGTCACCGGGCTGAATCTGGGCAGCGCGGGCGCGAAAAAAGGGAACGGGGTCGGAGCCGGCGGCCAGCTCGCTCGCGACGAGCCGGTTCCAATCGTGCGCGTCCGAAACGGATGGAGGTAAAGGGTCCATGGACAGGAGAAATTGCAACTCGGGCAACTGGGAGCGAATATTCAGCACTTTCTGAAGTTGCTCGGCAGTCGAGGCGACGACGGCTCGCGAGCCGGAATCGTTGAGGATGGAAGCGACATCGGGCTCCCGCAGGGTGGGGTAGACGGGCACCACGATCACTCCCAGGCCCAGGCATGCGTAATCGGCCAGCGCCCACTCCACGCGGTTTTCGCCGATAATCGCCAGCCGGTCGCCGCGCTTGAGGCCGAGGCGCTCAAGAGCGCGAGCCAGAGCTGCGGCTTGGCGGAGCGCTTCGGCAGATGCAAGTCCGCGATAGTGACCGCCGGACTTCGACAAGAATGCGTCCGCCTTCGAGTGGCGCTCGACGGCGTTGACAAAGAGTTCGCTGAGAGTGGAAAACTTCCCGACTGGAACCGGCTCACCCGTCACCATAGACCGCGAAGTCCCCCCACCCGGCTAAGAATAATAGAAGAATAAGCTTCCTCAAGGCCAGAACTTCCCCCTCAATTCGATAGTTAAACGTAGCATCAGATGAATCGCTCGTCAAAGCGCCGGCCAAGGAACGGCCGCGCGCTTTTCCTTTTCACCTCCATCGGCTAAGATGCCTCGGAGGTGCGCGGGATGCCGTCTTCCATCAACTCGGCCTCGGAGGGAGAGCTCCCCGCGGCTGGAGCCTATCGCCCCATTCGGGCGCCGCGCGGAGAGGCCCTCACGTGCAAAGGCTGGCCGCAGGAAGCCGCCCTGCGGATGCTGATGAACAGCCTGGATCCGGAAGTGGCCGAGCGCCCGCAGGACCTCGTCGTCTATGGCGGCACCGGACGCGCGGCCCGGAATTGGGAGTGCTACCGGGCGATGGTCGAGGCCCTGAAGAATCTCAACCCCGACGAGACGCTGCTGGTCCAGTCGGGCAAGCCGGTGGGCGTATTTGGGACCCACGCCGAGGCTCCGCGGGTGCTGATGGCCAACGCCAATCTGGTGGGTCGGTGGTCGCAGTGGGAGAAGTTCCGCGAGCTCGAGCGGCTGGGGCTGACGATGTACGGGCAAATGACAGCGGGAAGCTGGATTTACACGGGCGCGCAAGGTATCCTCCAAGGCACTTACGAAACCTTCGCCGCCGCGGCGCAGGCACACTTTGGAACCGGCTTGGCGGGCAAGCTGGTGGTCAGCGGCGGGATGGGCGGCATGGGTGGCGCGCAACCCCTGGCTGCTACCCTCAACGGGGCGGCGTTCCTGGGCATCGAAGTGGACGCGGAGCGGATCAAGCGCCGCGTTCGTCAAGGCTATTGCGACATTTGCGTCAACGATCTGGATGAGGCGCTGCGCATTCTGAAGAACGCCGTTCGGCGCCGGCAGGCGCTTTCCGTGGGGTTGGTCGGTAACTGTGCGGAGGTGATTCCGGAGCTGGCACGTCGCGGCGTGGTGCCCGATCTGCTCACGGACCAGACCGGTGCCCATGATCCTTTGAACGGTTATATTCCGCAGGGCTTGGAACTGAACGAAGCGGCCGAATTGCGCCGGAAAAATCCTGAGGATTACCTCCAGCGGTCTTACGAATCGATTGCCCAACACGTCACCGGCATGCTGGAACTTCGGAAGCTCGGCGCCCACGCTTTCGACTACGGCAACAATATCCGCACTCTGGCCTTCGAACGCGGCGGCGTGGAAGACGCCTACGCATTTCCTGGTTTCGTGGCGGCTTATATCCGGCCCCTGTTGGGCGAAGGCCGAGGTCCCCTCCGCTGGGTGGCGCTTTCGGGCGAGCCGGCGGATATTCGCCGCATCGACGAGCTGGTCCTCGAGCTCTTCCCGGACGACGCCGTGCTGAACCGCTGGATTGGCCTGGCGAGAAAGCACGTGAAGTTTCAAGGACTGCCGGCGCGGGTCTGCTGGTTGGGTTACGGCGACCGGGTGCAATTGGGAGCGCGGATCAACGATCTGGTCGCCAAGGGCCAGCTGGGCGCTCCCGTGGTGATCGGATGCGATCACCTGGACCCTGGATCCGCCGCCTCGCCCTTTTGCGAAACCGAAGCCATGAAAGACGGCAGCGACGCGATTGCCGACTGGCCGCTGCTGAACGCGCTGCTCAATACGGCCTCGGGTGCCAGCTGGGTGTCGATTCACGATGGAGGTGGAGTCGGGATTGGCTATTCTTTGCACGCCGGTCAGGTGACCGTGGCCGACGGGAGCCGCCAGACGGCGCGCCGGCTCGAGCGGGTCCTGACGAATGATCCCGGCATGGGGATCGTCCGGCTCGCCGACGCCGGATACGAACCCGCCCAGCGCTTCGCGCGCGCGGCCCACATCCAGATGCCCATGCTGGATTCTTAGTCCGCCGCCGCTCGCTCGCCCGCGGCCACTCGTAACGGATCGCGGTTCAGCTCTTCTTGGAGCCGACGGCAAAGAAGACGGACGGCTTCTGCTCAATCTTCTTGCTCTTGCAGCTCGGGCAGACGAAGCCTCCTTTTTCGTACTCCGCCAGGCTCATGGTGCGTGTGAAAGATTTCTTACATTGCTTGCAAACAAAATTGTACGTCGGCATCGAGGTAAACCTCCCCCCATGGACTGGTTAATTATTCTACCAAAGTCCTCCCCGGGTTGAAATGCCTCGTTACCGGAGATCCCTCTTTTGCCGCAATTTCGCCACCGTATTTTACGTCCTGCTGAGGCCCACCCTCGTCATTCTCCCCAACCTCACTCATACCGCAGCGCCACCGACGGATCGACGCGCGCCGCGCGGGCAGGTACCCGGCGGCGAGGCTGACGAGAAGGAGCAGCAGCTCGGTTCCGGCGAGAGTCAGCGGATCATTAGCTTGCAATCCGAACAACAGGCTCTTCACCACTTGGGTGGCCGCCAAAGCCAGGGGCACTCCGATCGCGATGCCGTCGACTCCAGCAAGCCGGTCCCTTTCATGATCATCCACAACACTTGGCCCCGCTCGGCACCGAGGGCAAGCCTGGCTCCTCCGGGGGGAGCGGCCGGCTCCGCTGGCGGCGAAAGCGGTGACTTCCGGGCGGATCAAATCCCTCGGGCAGCGGCCCCCGGTCGGCCCAGTGGGGAGAATC
>CADDZC010000008.1 GCA_902812365.1 Acidobacteriota bacterium
CGCCCGGCGCGACATCCAGCCGGCCGCGGCCTCAGCCGCCGCAGCGACCGGCGGCACGAGGCTTCGGGCCGCCCGCCGTGACCGACATCCGGCACTGGGAGGGGCCGAACTATACGCGGATCGTCATCGGCGTCCAGGGCGAAGTGAAGTTTGATGCGGCCCGGCTGAAGCATCCCGATCGCATCGTCTTCGACCTGCTCGGCGCGCGCTTGAGCCGCTCCCTGGCCGGCAAGACGTTTCCGGTCGAAGACGGGTTTCTGCGGCAGATTCGCGTTGCTCAGTTCAAGCCCACGGTGGCGCGCGTCGTCCTGGATATTCAGAAAATCGAAGACTATTCCGTCTTTTCCCTGCCCAATCCGTTCCGGCTGGTCATTGACGTCCACGGTCCGCCGCCCGCCGCCGAACGGCTGGCCGGCAACGGCGCGAGATCCTCGCGGGCGCTCGCCCATCGCGCGCCACCCGCCGTGCGGCCGCCCGAGCCAGCGGAGAAATCGAGCCCCGCCGCCCCCGCGGCATCAGCCTCCGGCGGCGGACGCACGCCGGCCGCCTCCGCTGCCGCGGTTGGGCGCCAGCTACCCGACGCGGCGCCTCTCTCGTCCTCGGCCGATGCGGCTATCGCGACCGATCACGCCGCGGCAGGCCCGGCTTTGCCCATCAAGCCGGCGGCGCCGACGGCGACCGGGGCCACTACCCTGACGCGCGCCCTCGGACTCAAGATCGCTCGCCTGGTCATCGACCCGGGACATGGCGGGCACGACACGGGGACGATCGGCCCGACCGGCTTGCGCGAAAAAGATGTCGTGCTCGACGTCGGGCTGCGCTTGCGCAAGCTGATCAAGAAACGGATGGGGAGCGACGTCGTGATGACGCGCAGCGATGACAGCTTTATTCCCCTCGAAGAACGGACGGCCATCGCCAACGAGAAAGATGCCGACCTGTTCGTCTCCATTCATGCCAACGCCAGCCGCGATCCCGGCGCCCGCGGCATCGAAACGTACTACCTGAATTTCACCACCGACCCTCGCAGCCTGGAAGTGGCGGCCCGCGAAAACGCGACCTCCCAGGAATCGGTGCATCAGCTCCAGACGTTGATCAAGAAAATCGCGCTGGCGGAGAAAATCGAAGAGTCACGCGAGCTCGCCCGTCATATCCAGCGCTCGCTGTGCGAAGCCACCGACCAGGCGACGGGCGGCGCGGAAGAGGATCGCGGCCTGAAAAAGGCCCCCTTTGTCGTGCTGATCGGAGCCAACATGCCATCGATTTTGGCGGAGATTTCGTTCCTGAGCAATCCCGCGGATGAGCGCTTGCTGCGCAAGCCGGCCTACCGCGAGAAGATTGCCGAGGCGCTCTATCAAGGGATTGTCGGTTACGCGAACAATCTCGGCACGCTGCGGGTTGCCCAAACATCGCCCTCCGCCGGATCCGCGCCCGCCGTGCGCCCGCCCGCCGCGCCGCTTTCTCTCCCGGCCGACCCGCCCGAGCGGTGATTCCGACGGCTGCGCCGTCTCTTCCCGGCACGTTTGCCATCGCACCCGCTATCGGAGCAATCGGCCGTAATGTTCGTCCAGAATGGCCCAGACGCGCCGGCGGTCGAATCGCTCTACGGCGCGGGCGCGTGCGGCCTCGCCGAGGCGCTGGCGCTCGCCGGGGTTGGCGAGCAGGGCGTGGATCGCGCTGGCCAAAGCCTCCCGGTCGCGAGGCGGAACCAGGCGGCCGGTCACGCCGTCTTCCACGACTTCCCGGCATCCCCGAATCGTCGTCGCCACAACGGGTAGCGCCATGGCGCTGGCCTCGACCAGTGACAGCGGCACCCCCTCGCGGTGGCTGGGAAGCACGAAAAGATCCATGGCGCTATAAACAGCCGGCATGTCCGTTTGCACCCCGAGAAACCGGAATCGGCCGCCCAGTCCCAACTGCGCCGCTTGCCCCTCGAGCTGCGCGCGAGTCAGCACGTAGTCCGGACCGGCGACCAGGAACACGGCTTCCCGATGATGAGCCACCACCCGCTGCGCCGCGCCCAGCAGCTCCGCCAAGCCCTTCTCCCACGTCAGACGCGCCACCGTACCCACCACCAGCGCATCGGGCGCCAGGCCGAGCCGCCGGCGCGCCCCGCATCTCAGCCTTTCGCGCGTGGCGGGCGAGAATCGTTCGATGTCGGTGCCTTGGCCGATCAGAACAAGTTTTCCGCTCTTGCAAATTCGCTCCCGGCCGGCGGTCTCCGCGTCCTCGGCGCTCAATGAAAAAACCAGATCGGCGCGCTTCAAGGCTTGCCGATAGAGCCGCACGAACCATCTCCGCTTCCAAGGCGGCATGTGGTCGTGAAAATAGAATCCATGGATCGTGGCCACGCAGGGCGTCGGGCGAGCCAGTCGGCTGGCGGCGTGCCCGATCACCAGCGACTTGGGTGTGTGAAGGTGGACCAGGTCGAACCGCTCGCGGCGGAGCACCCGCGTGATTTGAGCGAGGGCTCGCAGGTCAGCCCAGGGGCGAACCTGGCGCCGGAAATCCACCGCCAGGTGCCGGATTCCCGCCGCTTCAATCTCCCCCACCCAAGGCCCGGGCGCGCTCATGGCCGCCACGTCATAACCTTGCTGCTGCAAATGACGCAGGTAATCCAGCAGCAAGAACCGAATCGCCATGTCGAGCGTGGCGATGTGGAGGATTCTGGGCTTGTCAGAGCGCTGGCTAGCGGCAGCTATGTCGGTCCTCCCGGTGCAGATTGGAGCCTGCCGCCCGCGGCAGCCATTCCGACGGCGAGTTGGTCCTCACGGTGTGCAGCCGATCGAGGTCGTGAAGCTCCGGCGATTCGATGAAGGGACGTTATGACCGCCAACATCAGCCAATATTCGCGATTGCGGAAGTGGATATGGTAAATCGAGCTGACGCCGACCGCCACCAAGCCAGAGAAGAGGCATGCGGCGGGAAGTCGCCATTCTGCCATGGATTTTGATGTCGCCGTCGTGTAGATGGCTTTCAACATCAAGAACTGGGCCAGGCAGAAAATCAGAAAACCAACGAGACCCGTCTCGGCCAGCACTCGAAGGGGTGTGCTATGGATCTCGTAGCCGCCCGGGTCGTACGCCGATCGCTCAAAGCCTCCGAAACCAATACCCACGGCCCAATGCTCAAGGAACGCCTCGACGGCTCCTCCCCAGTTTTCCTGAAGGAATTCGTTCTGTTCCATTTCCGGCCAGTGGAAAATCTCCATGCGCCATCCCGTGAATTGCTCGAGGCCGGCCGAGTAGCGAACTAGGCCGACGATCACGCCTAGACCCAGAATGGGAATGAGAATGAATTTCTTGGGGAGCCCTCGGAGGCGAACAACATATCCCAGAAGTGTCAACAGTCCCGCGGCGGCGCCTACCCACGCCGAACGCTTGGAAGAGAAAAAAAGGATCACACAGGCCACGACGGCCAGCCCGCACGCCAGCCGACGCCGGGTGCGGCCGACGCCGGGGAAGCTAGCGTAACCCAGGATGATAAAGAAGGTGACGAGTGTATAGGCGCCTAATTGAGCGCCATTGCGAAAGGTCAAGCGGACACGGTAAAGATCTTGCGGATCCTCCCACGGCAACCAGTGATGGTGAAAGACGAGCAGCGAAAGGATGTCGCAACATCCCGCCGCAAAGAGGATCCCTGCGGTCATGAGCCATACTGACAGCAAGCCTCGCAAATCGTCCGGGGTTGCAATCAAGTCATCCACCACATAATAGACCAAGCTCAGATACCAGACGGCGAGAAGCTCGGAAATCCCCAGGTTATAGAGACCACCCCTGAACCACACGAGTGAAAACGACGCGAAAATCAAAAACAGGAGCCACACTGCAAGAAAACCGGTCATTGTGCGCTTGGCGCGACGTTGAGCCCGGAGCCGGGTGAGCAACCACGAGAGGAGCAGAAGGCCGCCGACCACTTCGCTCCCGGTCAAACGAGAGCTCCACTCTTCCGCATCGAGTTTTCCCGTGAGGGTCCGGGTTATCGTGATCGTGAGGACGAATAACGCGAGAGCCAAGCGGGGCTGGGCAAGGGCCCGCCAGACGAAGAGCAGCAGCGCCAAGGCGCCGAAGAGGGCCAGGATGAGCTGCCAGAGGTCCATGCCTATCACTTTCAAAGCGCGCAGCGCTATCTAGCCGTGACCCCGTCTAAAATCTCCGCGAGCTGCTGCGACAGGTTTGGCCATGTATAGACGTCAAGTTGCCGGGGGACGATGGGTAGCCGGCGTTCTGAATGAGCACGAACGTATGACAGCAGCGCAGAGTCTATCTCCGCGGCGTCGTCCGAAACCACGGTGCCAGCCTTCAGGCCTTCAATGAGGCACGCGGCTTCGCCGCCGGACGGCGAAAATAACAGGATCGGCGCGCCGGCCGCCAAGTATTCATAAGTCTTCGAAGGTCGGAACACGTCGGGGCAGGCATAGTCACCGACGATCTCCCACAAAAGGTCGGCGTTGACGATCTCCTGCAGAGCGTCCCGCCGGGAGAGCGGCCCGGTCAGCCGGACGACGCTCTGAAGATTATGCTTTTCGGCGATCCGCTGTACCAGCTCGTCCTGCTTTCCAGTAATTCGCAGTTCGATTTTCGCCCGGTCCAAACAACCGCGTCGCACGAGCCGGGAAATAGCCGCCAGCAAAGGTTCTGGGTTCCGGATGCCGTGATAAAAAGAACCACAGTAAACAATCCGGAAAGCGTTGTCGGAGCGCACGCGGCGAAGATCACGAAATTCTTCGGGATCGTAACCGCTGGTGATCACACTGCATTTGGACTCCACGAACGGGTACTTGCGCACGTAAAGCTCTCCCAAGCGGGCTGTGGTGACGATGACATGGGTGGCGTGCTCCATAATCTTACGTTCCAAGTACTCATCGAGCCGGCGGCGGAGCGGCATCAGATATTGCGCTGTCACGGGCGTCCAGGGGTCATGAAAGTCCGCGATCCAGGGCAGGCCCGCGGTCTGTTGGAGCCTCAAGGCGGCCAGATGGCTGCTGGCGTAAGGCGATGCAGAGTAGATGACTTCAGCGCGCTCCCGGGCCAGCCACCGTCGGGCCGCCTTGACGCAAGCCGTAATCCACAGGTTGGCACGGTCTGGAACAAAGAGGAAATTGTCGGCCAACCACTTGGCCGGGCGAAACCATCGCCGCCCCCCATCGCTCTGAAGAGAGGTTTCTACGGTGGACTTTGGGTGCGTCCAGCGGATTGACCCCATGGGGAACACCCGTTGCAGGACCCGCGCCCAGTCGGCGTTGTCGGCCCTGATAACCTCCGCCCCGAGATTATTTTCCGCCTCCGCATCAGTTCCCGCCGAGGTATGGAAACGGCGCGGCGCCAGCACGGTTGGCGACCATCCCATCCCGGAAAGGTATTGGGCGAACTTGGCCGTTCGAAGGGACGCCGCACCTCGGTCCGGAGGAAAATGGTAGGCAATCATCAACACACGCTTCACGCGAGAAGCGGTATCCACATCACCCTCGCTTGCGATACAAGGCTACAAAATTGCTCGAAGGCCCAGTTATCCACGTGCGCAGGCGGCATCAAACCTCCGCGACGATCGCCGGCAAGGGCGGAATGCCCTGAGGCGCACCACCCACTCAGACCCCGTAGTATTCCCGGTACCAATCGACAAACCGGCCGATGCCCTCTTCGATGGAGGTGCGAGGAGCGAAGCCGGTGTCGCGGACCAGGTCCTCGACGTCGGCGTAAGTTGCTGGAACGTCACCCTCTTGCAAGGGCAGCAGCTCCTTTTTTGCCGTCTTTCCCAGCTTGCGTTCGAGCGTCTCGATAAACTCCATCAACTCCACCGGATGATGGCTGCCGAGGTTGTAGAGCCGGTAGGGCGCCACACCGGAGGCTCCGTCGGGGTGTTGGTTCCCGTCCCAGGCCGGATCGGGCGCCGGAATTCGCTCCGCCACGCGGGCGACGCCCTCCACAATGTCGTCGATGTAAGTAAAATCGCGCCGCATGCGGCCGTAATTGAAGACCTGAATCGGGCGGCCTTCCAGGATCGCTCGGGTGAAAAGGAAGAGCGCCATGTCAGGCCGGCCCCACGGCCCGTAAACGGTGAAAAACCGCAAGCCGGTGCACGGTAGGCCGTAAAGATGGGCGTAACAATGCGCCATCAATTCGTTGGCTCTCTTGGTGGCGGCGTAGAGGCTGAGGGGATGATTCGCGCCTTCGCGCACCGAAAACGGCATTTGGGTGTTCGCTCCGTAGACCGAACTGGAAGAAGCAAACACGAGGTGTTTCACCCGCCCGTGGCGGCAGCTTTCGAGAATGTTGGCAAACCCCACCAGATTGGAGTCCACGTAGGCGTGCGGATTCGTCAGCGAGTAGCGCACGCCCGCCTGCGCCGCCAGATGGATGACCTTCTCGAACGATTCGGCGCCGAATAAACCGGCCACCCCCTCGCGGTCAGCCACATCCAGCTTGACGAAGCGAAAGCCGGCCCGGCCCTCGAACTCGGCGAGCCGGGCACGCTTCAGGTTGACGTCGTAATACTCATTCAGGTTGTCAACCCCGACCACCTCCGCGCCGTGCTCGAGCAGGCGCCGGCAGACAAAAAAGCCGATAAAACCAGCGCAGCCGGTGACGAGAATCTTTGGCTTTGACGTCATCCTGATCCCACTGCGTCGCCCGCCGGCCAGCCGCCGGACGCGAGCGCTTCCCCTCGTCCGCTGGGCGCGCGGCCCCAGCGCCCTTTCACCGCACGATGCCGTAGCCGACGCCGTAAATGATTACACCCGTCGCGGCCTGCACGGCCGCCTCGGCCAGCCGGCGGGCACCGCGCCGAGCCCCGCTTTCCGGAACGAACAGAATGTCATCGGGTTCGAGAGGTTGGTCGTCGGCCTTGCCGGCCATCAGCTTCTGCACGTCAACGGGAATCTCGCGGCGGTTTGAGCCGTTCGCGGCGTGGCGCACAATCACGCTGCGGCCGGCGGCGGCCACCGGCGTCAATCCGCCGGCCAGCGCCAAGCCTTGCAACACCGTAATCGAGGCATAGGGATCGCCAAGCACAAACCCACCCGGCTTCTGGACCGCCCCCACCACGTAAATCAACGGCGCCGTGCTCACCGTGAGCACGTCCCCGGCCTGAACCTCCAGGTTCAGAGCTGGATCCTCACCGCTGAGCAGCTTCCCGAGATCAAGGTCGAGGACACGGGCGGGGGCTTCGGTTGAAGATTTGGCGGTCGCCGGAGCGGTGCCGCTAGGCGCCTTGCGTACCAGTGTTAAATGCCGTCCGGCCGTAGGCAGCAAGCCGCCGGCCAAGGAAATGGCCTCGAGCACCGTGGTCGCCCGCTCGAGCGGATATACCGAGGGCTTTTGGACGGCGCCGAGGACGGTGACCGTCCGGCTGCGATACTCCTCCACGAAAACGTTGACCACCGGATGACGCAACAGCTCGGCTTGTCGAAGGGCTTGCCCAATCCGTCGCGACAGCTCGGGCGCCGTCAACCCCGCGGCCTTGACGGGCGTGGACAGCCCCGGCAACACCACCTCTCCGAGGCCGCTCACCCGAAACTTGCCGCTCGCCTCCGGCATATCCTCAATGGTGATGTCCAGGACGTCTCCGGGCCCCACCGTATAGTCCTCGGCTACGGGCGGCGCGACGAGCGAAGCCGGCGGCCCCGCCTCGCGGCTGGACGCCGACGCTCTGGGCGCGGATTGGCAGGCCCGCGCCGAGCCAGCCAGGATCAATTCCAAGGCCAGAAACCAGACCGTCCACTTTCTCGTCATACGCCTGTGCTCCTCACGCCTCGCGCCCGAGTTCGAGGCCCATGATCGAGGCCGGCGGATCCGTTCCCAGTCTGGAAATGCCGCCCGGCGCGTCATGGCCTGCCCTTCCGGCAAGCGTTGTCTGGTGAGAGCGCCTACTCGAGGCGTTTACCGTTGGCGTCGTACTCTTCGACCGGACCGTACTTTTCGAGCACCGGCTTGATCTGCTTGCCGTCGCCCACACAGACCAACTGAAGGTGATCGAGGTCGACGTACTTCCGGGCGGCCCGCTGCACGTCTTCCGGGCTGACTTGAGCCACGGCGGCGGGGTAGCGATCCCAATAGTCCTCGGGCAAGTTGTAGTAACGGACGAGCAGCCAGTCATGGAGCAAGGCAAACGGGTGCTCGAGAGAGAGGGCAAAGCTGGCCACCATGGCGTGTCGCGCTTCGTCGAGCTCGCTTTCGGCCACTTTCTGATCGCGAATGCGCTTGAACTCGTACATCAGCTCGTGCAGAGACCCGTCGGTGACGGCGGTTCGCACTTGGGTCGACGCCTGCCAAGCCTCCCGATAAATATCGTCGCCCACGGAACTATAAGCTCCGTAGGTATAGCCTTTCTCCTCGCGCAGATTGAGAAAAAGCCGGCCTGTCGGCCCGCCGCCGAGAATGCGATTCATGACCGTCAGAGCCACATAGTCCGGGTCGATCCGCCGGGCGCCATAATCGCCCGCCACAATGTTGGTTTGCACCGAACCCGGGCGATCAACCAGGTAGATTTTGTACGCTGCAGGCGGCGGCAGCGGACTCAAATCCGTTCTGGGCAGCGCCCGGTTCTTCCAGTCTCCAAAATACCTCCGGATCAACTCCACGACCTCATCCGCCTGAACGTCGCCGACGACACCGAGAATGGCGTTGTTCGGAACGTAGTATTCATCGTGGAAGGTCCTGAGATTGTCGCGCGTCACGGCATGAATGGAATCCTCGGTGGGGGCCATCGCGGCCGCCGGAAAGGCCCGATAGAGGACTCGGCGGAACGTCTGCTGGCCGAGAAAATAAGGTTCCGAGCGTTCCTGCTGGAGCTCGGCCAGTTGCCGCTTCTTGTACTTGTCCAGTTCATCGGGGGGGAACGTCGGGTTGAGGGTGATATCGCTCATGAGCTCCAAGATGCGATCCGTAGTGGTGGCGAGGCCGGAACCGTTGATCTGGCTGAGGCTCGAGCCGAAGGCCGCCGACGCATCCAGCGTGGCCCCGATACCGTCCACATCGCCGGCGAGCTGAGCGCTCGAGCGGTGCGTTGTGCCCTCGCGGAGCATGTCGGCCGTAAATTTGGCAAGGCCGGGCAGGTTCTTCGGGTCATTGAGCGCCCCGGCCTTGATCCAAAGACTCAGTGAGACGGTGGGCAGTTTGTGCTGCTCGAGAACCAGCACCGTCAGCCCGTTCCCCAGCGTCAACTCTTTCGGCCGCGGCAGCTTGACCCGCAGGATTTCCTTGCTGACTGGCGCCCGATTCAGGCGTTCAACCTTAGAGATGGAGGTCTCATGGTGCTCTTCGCCCTGCGCGCAGAGCCCCGGCGCAAGCGTCAAAAGCAGCCCAATAAGCGTCGCCGATGTGTGTTGCCTCATGGTGAGTCTCTCCGCAAGCCGCCGCGTTTACTTTCCCGCCGTCGCCATCGAGCCACCCGCCGCGGGCAAATCAATAACCTCGGCCAGCTCCCGATCAATCAAATATTTTTCCGCGCTCTGTTTCACCTGATCGGCGGTGACAGCGTTGAACTTGTCGACGATTGTGTTGATGAGGTTCGGATCATTGAAATTGACCGCGAAATCACCGATTTGAATGGCCGTCCACAGGTCGGTCTGGCGACTCTGGATTTGCTGGTGCAGGAATTGCAGCCGGGCTTTTTCCAACTCTGCGGCCGTAATACCGTCCTTTTGCACGGCCGCAATATCCTCGCAAACGGCCTGCTCAACGTCCTCGGGTTTCACGCCGGGCCGCGCAAAGACGTAGATGTAGAAAAGGCTCGGCCCGCGGCGAAAATCGGCGTTGACGAAAACCTGCGTGGCCAGCTGCTTTTCCTTGACGAGATGTTGGTACAGCCGCGAGCTCTGACCGGTGCCCAACACCTTCTCCAGAACCTGCATGGCATAGTTCCCGGGCGTGTTACCCGGCGGAATGTGATAGGCCATAATGATGAGTGGCGTGCGAGCCAGGGGGTCGCGGATGACTTCTCTCCGCTCGCCGTAATGCTCCGGTTCGGCGAGGTCAACGCGCGGCGGCGGCGGCTGAGACGGAATGTCTCCAAAATACTTCTTGACCTTCTCCATGGTCTCAGCCGGATCGAGATCGCCGACCAGCGTCAGCACGGCGTTGTCGGGGGCGTAGTAGGTGCGGAAGAAGTCGCGTACGTCCTCCACGCTGGCGGCGTTTAAGTCGGCCATCTCGCCAATGGTCGAGTGCTTGTAGGCGAAGTTGTCGTAAGCGAGATTCTCGATTTCCAAAAAGGCCTTGCCATAGGGCTGATTGTCAATCCCCAGGCGCCGCTCTTCTTGGACGGCGTTGCGTTGATTGTCGAGATTGGCCTGGTTAACGTTGAGCGCGCGCATGCGGTCGCTTTCCAAAAACAGCGCCAGATCGAGCTGGTTCTTGGGCAACGCCTCAAAATAGGTGGTGCGGTCCGTGTTCGTCGTCCCGTTCATGTCGCCGCCGTTGTTAAAGATCAAAATAAAGTGTTCGCCCTTGCCGACGTTCTTCGAGCCCTCGAACATCATGTGCTCAAACAAGTGCGCGAATCCGGTGCGACCCGGGCGTTCGTTGCGTGACCCTACGTTATAGCAAACATCGATGCCGAAAATTGGGGCCGTGTGATCCGGCACAATGATGACACGCAACCCGTTTCCCAGCCGTTGGTCGGTCATATCGACGTGGGGGAGGCGCGGCACCGCAGCCGCGAACATCTGCACGGCTCCCAGAATCCCTGCCCCCGCTACCGCACCCCACCTGCGGTACTTTTTCATGCCATCACCTCACCCCCTGAGAGAGCTCACGACCACCTGATCCATCGCCCGCCTGAGCCCGTCAAGCGAGCACGGATCGGGCCTGAGGCCGCGATCCTGGGAGCGTGGCATTATAGCAGAAGGGGATCGGCCCGTGCCCGATCATTGAGGCTCTCGAGGCCGGCGGGCAACCGTCGATGACCGACAGTTGGTGCGGAGGTTTCAAGTGTGGAAAAACTCCACACTTTCGATGTCTCCTCGGGCGCTCACTCATTTTCCACAATCTAAGTTATTGATAAATCAATGAACAATAATCTGTCTCACTTTTCTCAGTCGTCCCCACCGTCCCATTTGACAATGCTAGGCTTACCCTATGAGATCAAGAAGAAACCCGTTGCCGTATGCTAGCGTGCTTCTCGTCTCCTGCTTCGCGTGGGCGGGGACGCCTCCAGACCCGCTTCCCTTGTCGCCAGTCCCCTATCGCATCATATATAAGGGAAAACAGGTGGTCGTGATCCCAAGGGATGGGTTCGCTGAGGCGCCCGCTCCTGAACCCGGCTTAGGTGGCCAGACCTCAAGGCCCACGGGCTTCGACCAGGTCAGTGTCGCGGCTTTCGATCCGATCAATAACGCTTTGCGGATCAACGCGATGCTGACTCCTGGTGGAATTCATACTCCGACGGATGCCGACCAGGTTTTCACCTCCATTTTTGACTCAACGAACAGCGCGATCCGAGTGAACTGCGTCGTTGGATGCACCAGTACGAGCGGGACCAGTTTTACGGCCGGTGGGGACTTAGCGGGATCAAACACCAGCCAGACGGTGGTGGGGCTGCAAGGCAGGCCGATCTCGAGCACCGCCCCGAGCTCCTCCAACCAGTTCCTTGGTTGGAACGGAACGCAGTGGGCTCCGGTTCAACCCTCCTTTCTGAACCTCTTCGGGACCGTGACGCCGGCCCAGTTACCTGCAGCCACTTCATCGCAGCAAGGCGCGATTCTTCTCACTCACGATCTGGGAGGGTCGGCTTCATCCCCGACGGTTGTCGGTCTGCAGGGCAATCCGGTTGCTTCCCTCGCACCGACGACGGGCCAAGTGTTGTCGTGGAATGGTTCGGCGTGGGCCCCAGCGACGGCCGCTGCGGGAGGCGGTACGGTGACGAGCGTCGGATTATCGTTGCCCGCAATCTTCACCGTTTCCGGGTCCCCGGTTACGTCGTCAGGGACGCTGACGGGAACATTGGTAACCCAGAACGCCAACACGGTCTTTGCCGGGCCGTCGAGCGGCGTCGCCGCCGCGCCAGCATTTCGGGCGCTCGTCGCGGCGGACATTCCTGCGCTTAATTACCAGGCCCCGCTGACGACGTTTTCAGCGCCCGCCAATCAATTCCTCACCGGCTTCACTGCCCCTGGCACCTTTACGACAGCACAGCCGTCGTTCTCGAATCTTTCGGGCACGGCGAGCGCCACGCAGATTCCTAATCCCGCCGGCGATGTGACAGGCACTTACACGGCTACTACGGTGAGTGGGCTGCATTTTGGTAGTACCGGCATCCCGCTGTCGACGACTGCGCCCGGCGCGGGCCAATGCCTGACCTACAACGGCACGGCCATCACCGGAGCCAGCTGCGGCAGCGGCACCGCAATCACCCTGCAAACCAACGGCACCAACAATGCCAGCCAGACCCTTTTGAACCTGGTAGCGGGCACCAACGTTACCCTGGCGAATAGCGGCGGCAATGTGACCATTAGTGCTGCGGGCGGCACAGGAGCGCCGGGTGGGGCGGCCACCCAGGTTCAGTTCAACAACAGCGGAGTGTTCGGCGGATCCGCTAACTTCACATGGAACAACACCAGTAACACTCTGACGGTCAATGGCACGGTTGCGGCGACGAGCTTCCAGACGACTGGGGCGGGCGCTGGACAAACTTTTTGGACGACCGGCGCGATGTCCACGGCTGCTGCCGGTCAAGTAACTTGCGGCGCGAACACCGGCAACATCTTCTCCTGCTCGGACAGCACGGGGCCGATTTATCCCGTGGCTTTTCTCAATGACGGCGGCGACCTGGGCGGAGCGCAAGGAGCCGAGCGCGTGACCGGACTCCATTTCGGAACCGTCGGTATCGCGCTGAGCGCGACGGCTCCGACTTCAGGTCAGTTCCTTCAATACAACGGAACCAACATCGTGGGCGCGGCGGCGCTCTTGAATCCCATGACCACGGCGGGCGACATCATCGTCGGCGGGACAGGCGGCAGCCCGACACGGCTTGGGCTCGGAACGAGCGGGCAGTGCCTGCAGTCGAACGGAACCACGGTGGTGTATGGCGCTTGCGGAGGAACGAGCACCGCCACGGCGCTGCAGTTCGGCATCAATCCGTCCATCAGCTTGAGCAGCACCAACCCGACGACGGGTCAATGCCTGACTTACAACGGCACGAACATTGCTGGAGGGAGCTGCGGCTCCGGCGGCAGTTCTCTGTACATATGGCAGCCGTTTCCGAATGCGTCGGCCAGCAACCTCGCATTTAGGACGAACGGCGTGTCCGTCTCATCGATTCCGGTCGTTGCCAGTGGTACTCTTTACTTCAGCTACGTCGATATCAGCGTGAGCACGGCTGACGCGACTTCCACCGACCTCTATTCTGTGGGTATTTACGGGCCCTGCGCCCCCAACTCGGCGTCCTGTGCGGCGGTGGTCACGACGAAAGCCCAAGCGCTCACGACGGCCGGATTCGTCGAATTTGGTCCATCGCAAATCAACCAGACCACACCCATTACTCTGGCGCCGCCGCCGAGCGGACAGTATTACTACATTGCGTGGACGGGTAATGCCGCGACGGCTCTCGTTGATTCACCCAACAGCCGGCTCTTTAGTCCGCTCTGCAACGCATACAGCGGCAACGCGACTACGGGCGGCCAGGTGCCGACTTCGATCACGATTCCAGCGGCGAGCTGGAGCAATGGCTGCGCCATGCCCATCTTCGCCTTGCACAATTAATATGAAAACGCTCTCAATTCTCGCGGTATTGATACTCGGCTTCGGAAGCGCCCGAGGCGTTCAACTGGATGATTTCGGCGGCAACATGGCGGAATCCTGCCCAGCCCCGCTCCACCGCGTGACGGCGACCTGCTCGCAATCCGGCACCACGCAGACCTGCACGATCGCCAACGCGACCATCACCGCGGATCCGAACTACTCGCTCGATTACGATGTGACGATCTCGTCGCCCGCTATGTCGTTCATTATCGGGGTGGGCGAGCCGATGTTGATTGGCGGGACCGGAACGGCGCTGGACTGGGTCTACGTGGCGCCGAACCTGGACTACAAAAACGGCGCGAGCATCATTTCCGCCGTCAACACCAGCACGGGAGCGATTACGCTCACCGCCTATGCCTCCGCGACCGTTGCCGCGACGGCAGGATGGATTGAGCCAGGACGGTATTACGATCCGTTTTCCCAGGGCACTCAAATCGGGGTCACGCCGACCGTGGCGCAATTCACCGTCAACGACGCCAACGGCAAGCCAACCTATCCGATTTGCACCCCGGAAGGGCACCGCGTATTCATCCAGGCGGTGAGTCTGGCTTGTATGTACGGAGCCTTGAGTCTATGCGGAGGGAGCTTCTCGATCACCAGCGCCAGTGCCAGCGCTGGAGTGGTGACAGCGACGCTTAACACGGCGGAGGATGTCACCCCGGGGGAGATGGTGACGATCAGCGGCGTTTCTGGCACGGGCTTCAACCTGCCCTCCGTACAACTTCAGAGCGTCAATCAGAGCACCAACACGGTCACGTACAATGATCCTGCGGCCAGCGGCACCGGAAGCGGCGGCACACTGACTCCGATCAGTTGGGTCACGCGTCTCTACGGTGGATCCGCAACATTGGCCGCGAGCACGGAATCAGCCAAAGCGAAAGCAATTGGATTCAATACCATTGGCGAAGACTCTGAATCCTGCATTACGATCGGCGGCAGTTGTCCTACAGCGAATATTATGCCCTCGCTGAACATTTTCGGGACGACCGTAGCGAGCCCGAGCCTCTACAGCAGCTCCAATCTGTGGGGGTACATTAGCGCGCCCGTGAAGGATTTTAGCATCACCCTGACCAGCGTCTATCCGCAGGGAGGTGTCTTCAATTATCCCGGCGGTGAGTTGGATTGGTTTAATCCTGAATTTCCTACCTATTTTCGCTCCGCTTTTGGAAATACGCCGTTGACGATCAATCCGGCTCCCGTCTCATCACCCTCGATCATTGCGAACATGTCCGACGATTCCGACTTTCAGCACATCACGGACGGCTCAGGGCTGTTTCGAGGCTATGGCAACAGCCTGAACGGGAATGGCGGCGGTCAGTTCTGGCATGTGGGAGCGCTGTTGGCGGTGGCTTCGCCACACCAAAGCGTCAGTAATCATCAGAACTATGGCAATCCGCCGCCACCGTATCTTTTCACCAACACCACGGTCTATTCGAAGACGTTGTCAACGACGGCTCCGGCCGGATGCTGGAGCGCGACGGCGTCAACTACGCCCGCCGGAAGTCCGGTTGGCCCCACTTACGCGGCTTGTACTTGGCCGGATTGGGTGAGGAACTGGTACGGCACCGTGGCGGCGATGAACGCGGCCTGGGGGTCGAACTACACCACGTTCGGATCGAGCGAAACCGTGGTCACGGGAGCGACCGTGGGCACGGGCAACGGCACGGCGACGGCGTTCAGCGCGGCGCTCGCCGGACATGCAGGTTCGCCGGATATCACTCCAACTACCGTGCAGATTTATCTGACGCCAAGCGGCGGTTCACCCACGCTGATTGCCGGTGATTGCCCAACCACCATTGAGGCAGGGTGTCCAAGCGGAACGGCAGGCACAGGGCAGTTTCTCCCTAATACTACAACCCTGCGAGGATTCCCAGCCGGTCACTGGGTAGAGAAAGGCTATACGTTCATCGACCCTAACAACGATGTTGAGGTGGTCACTTCTGCGCGCGGCGTGACGGGAACTTCAGCTCCGGCTTGGCCGGCGGCTCCGTGCAACGGGCAAACGACGACGAGCGGCACCGTGACCTTCACCTGCATCGGCCCGGCGTTGACAAGCGCGAGCACCATCAATTACTCCACCGGAGCGCTCTCGCTAACCTTTTCTTCTCCACCTCCGAGCGGCGTGGCGATCACCGTCTCCTACACCTGGGGCGGATGGGCCAGCGGCATCGGCACCGGACTTGCGGACGAATCCGGCACCGGCTCCTGGGTGGGCACCAACCCGATTTGCGTGATCAACCCTCCGGCGTGGCAGGCAAATCACTCCTACACGGCCTATCAGGCGATTCCGGTGAGCGATCCGGCCACCGGAGCCTGGATGCTGCCGATTACGACGGGGACTTCCGGCGCGACGGATCCGAGCGTGCCAACCACCGTCGGAACCAAAGTGGCCGATGGCAGCGTAACTTGGGCGAGCATCGGAGGGCCGGTGTGCGCCGTGAGCGGAGGCTATCTGCCAGTGGCCATCAACGCCAATCAAAACTGGGCGATTGACGTAACGAATTGGGCGGGGCAATTGATGTATGAGTATGGAAACGCCCTACAAGTTGTCAATCATCAGCTTTGGCCGGACTTGATCAATCTGGGAGTCAATTTCAGCCTGCAGAGCTATGACGTGCCGATGTACGCTCCGATGCTCCAAGCCGTCAACGCCACGAGCGACGGAGCCTTTACGGGGCAATTTCCCACGCCGGATACTGTTGATGCGATGGGAACCCAGAAGTATATTTATCTCACACAGTTTTATCACAAGCCGATACTGAATGAGATGTTTATGTGGGTCTCGAGCGGTTGGGATATGACTCAGGTGTGTACGACCTGGACAACGTGGTTGTGTGCCCCAAGTCTCGCGGCGCGATCTCAATTGTGGTATACCATTGTCAGTAATGAGCTGAACCTACCGGGATTCTCTGGAGTCAACCAGAACGCGGGAGTCACCTGGTTCGGCAACATCTCCGCTCAGAATCAAGGGTTCGGCTACGAGACGCATCTAGGGAACCTGCTCAACGGGGTCGACAATGTTAGCGCCACGGTTCCATGCGCGCCGCCCTTTTCCAACCGAACGTGCGGCGGCGAGCTTCCGAGCGCCCCTTGGAATGGGCAAGACGTCATCAATGGACTGAATAAGCAGGCTCTCACTTTGTGGCTAACTGGCACGCCTTACGGAACGGCGCATGACGGCGCGTCGGTGGTAAGCGGAGGGACGAGTTTAAAATAGAGCGCGACGGAAGCCGCCAGGTTATCTTGCACCGTTCTTCCATGCCGATAAATCCCGTCCCAGTATGGTTTCCAGCTCTTCCACCTCCGGCCGGAAGATTTCCCGAAGGCGCGCCTCGGTTTCCGGCCGGATCGGTTCAAAAGCCGGCCCGCCACTGAACAGAAAGCTCCGCAGTCGCGGATTTTTCAAAGCATTGACCAGCCGAAAATGGCCGCGATTCTGAAGACCGTCGCGCACCTTTCGTGCGAGCCACGCCAGGCGCAGATTCCTGGGAGCAACCGGTATCGCGTTAACCAACTTATCGCCAGCGTCCGCGCGCGGGAGCGGAAACCTCGGGATGCCGATAAAATCGCAGACCCGGTCAAGGAAAGCTTGCGGATCTCGCTTGAGGTCGTCGTGTAAAAGCACCAGGACCCGCTCAGAGCCAAACCGTTGCTGCCAGGCGCGCACGTGGGTAGCATACCGCGACCATTCAAACAGGTCCGGGCGTTTTTCAATGCACTCCTCGAAACTGCCCCGAAAATACTGCCCCTCAAACGCCTTTCGATAGTGGGAATAAGCCCTGTCGACCGGGTCTCTCAAGGTGCAAATAATTTTGCAGTTCGGAATGTGCAGCGCGATGCGCCGGCGCGTCTCGGCGCCAATGAAGCAATTCGGGTCAAACTCTCCCATTGGAAGCGCGGGGTCGCAGTGGCGAAACAGAGAGGCATACCACGCGATCCCCATCGAGTAGCGATACACGAAGAACTGGGATTCCTTAACGTCCCGGGGGAGTCCGACGCGGCCAGTCAAGGCCTCATGGAGCCAGGTCGTAGCGGTGCGCGGTGGGCCAACACCAATAAAGTCCGGCAGTCTCGTTATCTTCTGGGCAAACGTCATTTCGGATCCCGAGTCTAGGTTTAGGAGGAGCGATTCCCTGGGCTTGGCGCACCGGGCGCCAGCCCTGCTCCCTTAATATTTTACATGGGCCTAGGTCCTGCGATTGATCTTTCTCACCACGTACTGTATTATCCTGCGCTTCGACTTCGTAGTACGGTTCACAAGGGTAGCGGTTGACTGCAACCAGCAGCGCGAGAGCACCCCTTCGTGATCGCCGGGTGTTGATTTCCTCCTCGCGGGGCAGAGCTCGGGCCGACTCTTGCAAGAATTGATGCGGCTTATTGCCTTCTCATCTGCTGGCTTCATTTCAATCGCTGGAACGGGGAGAGAGGACATGGTGGATGCGGACGAGAAGGTTTAGTGTGGTCGCAGCCGAGATCATTCTGCTTTTGCTCCTCGCGGCGTGCGGCGCCGGCGAGGGTCCAACCGCCAACACGGATACCCCGCCCGCCGGAACCGGCGAGAATTCGGGCACGGGCTCAGCCGCCCCGCCACCGGCGCAGCCGCCCGGGGTAAACATTGACCAGTATGGAGGATCCGCGCTTTTGACCTGCACCGCCACCGGCTGGTTCCACCCGGAAAAGATTAGAAACCGCTGGTGGTTCTGCGACCCCGGCGGCAACGTGTTTTTCGCTGTCGCGGTCGGAGGGATCGATGCGGCCGAGCCGGCTACCAATGACATGGGAACCAGCTACGCTGCCGTGATGAATGCTAAATATCCCAACCCGGGGGCAAGTTGGGGACCGCAGCAGAACCGTCGATTGCTTTCATGGGGCTTTAACTCGATCGGCGAAGACGCCGTGGGCGAGGTATCTCCGCTTCAAATCTGCAACACGTGTCCCGGCTGGCCAGGGGGAGAGCAACCGGTAAAAATGCCCATTATGGTCGAGATCAGACCCGGGGTTTATGCGGCCTCGAATCTGCACAACTACGGTTCGGGTTATATGAAAGACCTGATCTATGGAGTGAACGGGCATTACAATGCCTACCGCTCGCCGCTGGGAGATTTCTTCGATCCGACCTTTGGCCAGTGGGTGGCCGGCGAGCTGCAAAATGACCCGGTGCTGAGTCCTTATTTAAATTCCCCCTGGACGCTCGGGATTTTCTTCGACGATTCGGACCAGTTAATGGGTTTTGGAGGGGGGCCGGACTTTCCAACCTATCCGCCAGGTTATAACACCGTGGACCTCGCTTACATGCTTCTAATCGCATCGCCCGTTCAGACTTTTAACCCAAATCCAGAAGGCGGTCTCCCCGCGGTGATTTATGCGGACTCGAAGGTCTACTCCAAGACGGCCGGCGCTTCCCCGCCCGCCGTCTGCTCCATCTCAAGCCCGTGCACGCTACGTGACTACCTTTACAAAAAGTATAACGGCAGCATTGGGGCCTTAAATGCCGCCTGGGGATCCAATTACACAACCTTCGATTCCGCTGGCCAGCCAGTTTCTGGCGAGTTGATTGGCGTCGGCGACGGCAAGACGAACCTTTTCACTCATACGCTAGCCCGAACGCCGGTTTCGCCCGAATCGGTGTTGATCAGGGCGGGAGGAACGGCCATCGCCGGAGATTGCCCCTGGTTTGCCGGGGCCTGCCCGGCAGGACTGGCGGCCAATTCCGGAGCGATTGAGGGGGTAAGCGGCTCGCCGATAGCAACGGGAGACCGGCCCTACCTAGGCGCACTGACTCAACAGAATTGCGGCTGCTCGTTACCCTCTCAGTTGACTGATGTCGTCGTCGTCTATCACACGAACCCGGGTTTCTATTCGCAGCCCAGCAATGAACAAGGCATCGACCAAGTGGCAGGCCAAGTTATTGTCGTCCCGTCCCCTCAGCCGGACGCCCATGCCACCGGATATGACGTCTACGCCGCTTCCGAGCCGAATAGCCTGGGCTGGACCAATTTTCCTCCGCTCCGGCTGCAAGCTTCCAACGTACCCTTTGGTACGAATTGGGTCGAGCCGGCCGCGGGGTTGATCACCGAGGGTCCGATTGTTCCTCCGCCGCCCAGCTCCATCAATTACCAAGCCGGACAAATCTCCGTGGCCTTCACCACTCCGCCGGCGCCCGGAACCCCCATCACCGTCAACTACACCGCCAACGGCTGGATGTACGGCAGCGGACTGATGGACGAGGATGGCCGGCACACGCAATGGTTGGGGACAAACTTTAAGTGTCTCCAAGCTGCGGCCGTATGCGACGGCAAAGGTTACCCGGCGCCCGATGCCCGCCCCGCCGTGGGCGCCGACCTGGATGCCTGGATCTCTCAGTTTTCGGCCGAGTATTTTTCCACCATCCACGCGGCCATGAAAAAGTACGCGCCCCATGTCTCTTATCTCGGCCTGGATACCATCGGCGCCTGGGCCGCTCCCGCCCGCAAAGAAATTCTGGAGGGCGCGGCTCCTTACGTGGATGCCGTTTTTACTCAATGGTACGCGTTCGCCCCCAACAGCCAGCAGGAGCTGGATTATATGGAACAGTATCTCGGGGATAAGCCGCTTATGAACTTTCTAACTATGGCGGCGAATCCGGATTCCTGCCTGTGGCGACATCCCAACCCGCCTGCCCAGTTTGCCACTCAGCAGGCCCGCGGCCAGGCGTATGCCAGCACCATGAGCGGAATGCTGACCCAGATGCACGTCTCTTCAACCGGGACTTATCCCTGGATCGGATCCGTCTGGTGGGCTCTGGTCGATTCCTGGGGCGAGAAGGCGGATTGGGGACTGATCTCCCTCGAGGACAATCCGTATGATGGCGTGTGCGACAAAACCGCCAAGACGGTCGACCAATGGGGCTATCCCTGTGGCGGCGAGGAGAAAAACTACGGGGACGTCATCACCCCCGTTAAGCAGGCCAATAAAATCTGGCTGAACGTGCTGACCCCACAGTAGCCTGTTGAACCGTCACCAGGGGCAAAGTCTCGTTGCCCGGAAGAAGGTATCAGGTGCGCCATGCCCCGGGGCATGGCGCACCTGCGCGGCAACGAGGGGGAATGGCTCACTCGAATGGAAGCGCCACCAAATTGAAGAACTCGTATCGAGCCACCTCAGAGAGGTCGCTCAGAGGATGGATTCCCCTCCACCCGAAACGGTAGAGACGGTATCCGAACCCTTTAACGCGCTCCACGAGACTTTGGGGGGTCGAACCGAACTGGGCCAGGGCGCAGGCGTTGACCTCGAACAGAATGGACGGTTGGAAGCGCGTGATGGTCTTGGTGGCCCCGTCGAGAAAACGTTCTTCGGCGCCTTCGACATCGATTTTGATGAAGTCCAAACGCGCCAGACCGTGTTCGCCGACGAAAGTGTCGAAGGTTGTAAGCTCGGTGAGCTCATTGCCGGGCTCCGAGACTCCGAGCCGGGTCTTGCCGGTGTTGCCAGTGGGTCCCCAGACCAAGGAGACGGCACCACAGGTTTCTCCCAGGGCGACTCTGTAGGTATAGACATTGCCGGCTGCATTCAGTGCGATGTTCTCCTCGAGCGCCTGGTAGGCGGGGGTGGCGGGCTCGAAGGCATAGACGGCGCCTCGAGGCCCAACGAGCCGCGAGAGCAACAGCGTGAAATAGCCGATATTCGCCCCCACGTCCGCCGCTACCCAGTCGGGCTTAACACGGCGTTTCAAAAACTTCGTTTCCGCCGTTTCATAGTGGAGGTAGTAAAGATGCCGCCCGATATGGTCCTTGCGGTCCAATTGATACCAGATTCCGTCGCGCTTCACGATCGAAGGATCATTCCACGCCCCCTGTGTCCAGGGCCAAATCTTTTCGAACACGCGCCAACTCCCAGGATGCGGGGGAAGTAACCTTCCATAGGCGAGAAGCAGTGTGTGCCAGAACCTTGCCGAAATGTTAGCCATTGCCCTGCCTTGCGTTTCGGACGCACTCCTCCGCCAAGCGGAGCACGCTTTCAATGAAAATTTCCGGTGTGAACCTGCGCGCCGCCAGTGCCGCCCTTTGCCCCACCAGCCTTGCTAAAGCTCGGTCTTCCATGAGCAGACGGATGACCCTGGCCAGTTCGGCAGGGTTCCCCGGCTCGACCAAGTATCCCGTAATCCCATGCTCGATGTAATCCTTCGCCGATCGATCTTCGGCGACAATGACGGGCTTGCCCAGGGTCATGGCGTTGATCCAGGTCTGCTCTCCCCCGGGATGGATCATACCACCCAGCATGGGCACAACCACCAGCGCGGCCCCCGCCATCAGGCGGAAAAAATCGTCCTGACGCACGGTCACAATTTCCACGTTTTCTGGGATCTCAATTCCCTGGAAGTGATCACGGCGAAGCGCGGCGATGACTATGCGGTAGGGCAAGCCACGCGCCGCCTCGACCAGCGTGCGGTAATCTCGCCGGGTGTCTCCGCCGGCGAAGACGTAGTCGCCTTCCTCCGGCTGGCAGGAAAACTCGTAAAGCGTGGAGTGGTAGGGCACGAACACGAATTTGGAAGCGGGGAGGCGAAGTTCGCTTGCCCATGCCGGGATCTCATCACGGCCTTGGACAAGAGCGCGGTTCGGACCCAGTAAAGCCAAGCGCAGGCCTGCCCGCCGGAACCATCGCTCAATCGGGCTGCCGCTCACTTTACCGAGCCAGTCGATGTAGAGAAGGGGAACCCTCTTCCGCCGCCGCACCAGTTGCAGCACCGCGAAAATCCTGGTCATACGGTCGCTCCCCGACACCACCACGTCGTAACTTCGGCTGGCGCGGAAGAGCCTCCATGCCCACTTCAGGTCATCGCGGACGGACCGGCCTTCGGGCGCTCCCCATGTCCGGGCAACTTCCTCCCGCCATCCGGGCAGCAGCTCGACCCGGCTGATCCACATCCGATGATCGTGCTTAGGGTAAGTCGTCAGTATGCGGCAAGAAGACGTGTCCCAACCGCCGCTGGTCTGAACGGACGCTGTGCATTCTTTCGCCGTCATGAAAATCCTCACACGCCTTCCGAGCCTTCAACCCGCGGCGGGAGCGGCACGAGACAATGCAGCAATTCCTTGCATTCGGCGTAACGGTAACCTGCAAGTACTAAGAAAAGCAGCCAAGCGGCGCCGCAGGCCGGGATCGCCGCCAGGAGCCAGCGGGATTCCCAGTGAGCCGCCAGAACCGCTGCCAAGCCGGCCAAGCCCGCGAACCAGGCGTAGTCCTTCAGGGCAGAAAACTTGATACCCGTGTTGTATCGGGCGGCGACCAAATAAGCCGCATTGGCCGCAAACTGCGAAACCGCAAAGGCCAAGGTGGCGCCGAGCAGGCGCCAGTGCGGCCACAGCATGAAAAACATGAAAACGAAGAGGCCGGTCTGGGCCAGTGTCACCCATACGGCCCGCTGTTGTTTGCCCACGCTGGTGAGCAGGGTGGCACCGAGCGAGCCGGGAACCGACAAGCCCGAGAATAAGAGGATGATGATGACCAGATGATCCAGGAAAATATATCTTGGCCCGAGCAGCATGACGAGCGGCTTGACCAGAAACATCAAGGCGCAGGTGCCCGCCATATAGACGGCGAAGATCAGGCGCAGGTGCACCGAGAACACTTGCGAGGCCGCTTGGGGTCCTTCCGAAGCCAGCACGTTGGTCAGGGCCGGCAGCAGGGTGCCGACAAAGTACTGGTTCGCCTTCCACAGCACATCTCCCATCTGGGTGATGGCGACGTATTGGCCGAGCGCCACCAAGCCGCCGAAATTCAAGATGAGGATATAATCCAGTCGGCCGGCGATCGCCGTGAGGGCACTGATTTCCTGCAGGGCCAGACTGTACCGCCAGAAATTGCGCGGCAGGAAAAAGCGGAGTGAGCCGAGTTGGCTGCGCCAGTCTTGCAGCCGCGCCAGCCGCCGCATGCCGAGCGCAAAGCTGGCTCCGGCCAAAGCGAAAAAGACGCCCCACACCAGCCCGGTATAGTGGACTCGGAGGGCAGAACGAAAGAAGAAGTAGAGCGCCGCATAGATGAGAAACGAGCCCACCGTCATGACCCGCATGAGCAGTTGCGCCCAGCCCATCTCGAGCTCGGCTTTGAGCGCGGCGCTGGCAAGGGAGAACAAAATATAGACCGGCGATAAATAGAGGAAAACCAGAAGCGGGCCCTCGCGCGTCCCAAACAGATATGTCAGCGACGACGGCCACAGGCTGGCCGCTGCGAGCCAGGGCACCAAGGCCAAAAGAATGACCAGCAGGTACGAAGCGAGAAAGGAAAGCCGCTTGTCGCCGGACAATTCGGGAATGAACTTGATGACGACGGCATCTCCACCCCAATAAAAAAGGCAGATGACGATGACCCGGTACACCATGAGCAGGCCGTAGGTTCCGACCACCTCGGGTCCGACGCGCGCCAGCAGAATGGTGGTTCCGTAACTGAACGGAACCGCCAGGACGGCGAGCCACAGGGTCCAGCGCATTCCGGAAAGAATGCGGGCACGGAGCTCGCCGGGAACGGTGTGCATCAGTCCAGCTTCGGTTGTGACGGGCGGGGCCATGGTGCGCAATTTAGTCAGTCTCCCTCGGGTACGGGTGGAGCGGCAGAGCCGGCGACTTTAGATCGGCATCCATTCGCTATCCTTGACGTGCGCATGGGCGGCAGAAACCCTCTGCGCCATCCTTCAGCATCCCGCCAATGTCTCCCGGGCGTCCCTGGCACCGGTGAGGAAAGCGCGCCAAGGCTCGAGCGAGCGCCTGCGCAGCGCACTGGCAGAAGCAAGAAGCGCACAGCCGGCCTTCAGCCAGAGAAAGCACAAGCGGTTTTTGAATCCATGGTTCCAATGCCGACCGTAAAGGTAGAATGCGCCGCGGGAAAGGCGCGCCAGGAAGTGACGCTGCTCGCGGCCGATCGCACTGTGCTTGTGGACCAGCCTGGCCCGGGGCGCCATGAAGAACTGCGCCCGGGGGCCCAGACTCAGACAGAAATCGACATCCTCACCCTCCGAGACGCCGCGCAGGTGGTCGTTAAACCGAAGTTGCTGGATTGCCTCGGCGCGGAAGCTCATCAAGCCTCCGCCCAACCTGGAGACCCGCAGGGGCTCATGGTCGCGCAGCTCTTCTACCCGCCAATAAACGGCCTGGCGATCGTCGCGGAACGGGCCGCGCATAAAAATTGATCGCCACAGGCGGAATTCAAGGGGGGGCTTCGAGTAGTTCGTGACGACGCCGGAGACGCCGGTGGCTTCGGGGCGGCGCGTATAGGCGGCCAGAATTTCCTCCACAAATCTGGGCTCCAAGATCACATCGTCGTCCAGAAACAACCAGATGCCATCCTCCAGCAGGTCCATGGCCCGGTTACGCGCCTCCGCCAATCCGGAAATGTGCGGGTCATGAACGTAAGTCAAGCGGGGTTTTTCACCAATGCGCGGCGGAGCTTCGGCATAAATCTGCCCGATTAAGTCTTTGGATTCGCTCCCCGGGCTCTGATCCACAATGACCAGAGTCGCCGGAACAACCGTCTGCCTCAACACGCTCTCCACCGCAGCGGCAAGGTCTCGCGGCCGGTCGCGGGTGGGGATCACTACCGCAACCTCCGGTGCCTTACCCGATGGAACGCTTTGGGAGCCCGTGCTCAAGCCTCTTCCCCCACGCCCGCCGGTGCGGGCGAACGTTCAACGATCCACGTTCGGTCTTCCATGCGGCCAACTGGCCGCACCAGGCCGGGCAGGCGGATCGAAAGAAAAACTACCGCCCACAGAAGTTTTTGGTATTCCGCCGAAAGAAAAAATGCGCCGGACAGAAAGCCGAGCATGCCGGCTTCAAGCGAAAGAGCTGAAAGGTACAGACGCGAGGGCGATCCGAGGCTGCGCGTCCGATTTCGAACCCTCCTGAAAGAGCGGAACGTGCAAACTATGATCGCGGTAAAAAGCACCAGGCCGGCCGGACCCAGTTCCGCCAGGTACTCGATATAAGTATTGTGGGCCAGCGAAGCGTAGTTGGCGCCGGCACTTACGTAAAGGGGCATCAAGGGCTTGAAATTGCCGAGCCCCACGCCAAAAAGCGGATGAGTTTTAAACATCTTCAATCCAGCTTCCCATGCCCAAAGGCGGGTTTGCTCGGTATCCGTGCCCCGGGGATGCAAAAACCTCTGTACGGGCGACATGGGCAGCCAGATCAGGAACGGAACAGAGAGCACGCTGAGCAGAATAAAGTTGCGAACCCGGTGCCGCAGATGGCCAATCAAGTAGCAGAATGAGACCGCCACAGCGATGAATCCGCCTCTCGACCCGGTGAAGATGACGGCCGGAAGCGAGATCAGCAGGCAGCCCGAGTAAAATATTTTTTCCCACCGTTTTCTCGAGTGAAAGATCATGAGAAAAACGAAAGGGAGGATGAGGGCGGCCGAGGTGCTGAAATAGTCGCCATCTGTGACGTTGTTGCCGGCACGGTAATAGAGATTAAAGCCGCTATGGCGCCAGTCGCGGATGATGTCCACCGAGCCATAAGCCATCCCCGCGGCCATCGAAAACAGCATCCAGGTCAGTCGCTTTTGCGACCGTACGAGCGCTACGGTGACAAAGAAGAACACAACAAAATCCACGTACACGAGAAGCAAGCTGCCCGGAAAAAAAGGGGCGAGACCTCGGCTGAAGAACGAAACCGAGGCCAGCACCACCAAGGCCACAAAAAAGCGGGCCTGCCACGTGCGAAAGTAGGCTGGGAGGCACCCGTGTCTCCCAAGATCAAAGATTGCATATATCACACAGAGCCCGCCCAAAATCTTAAAAGACCCGGTGTTACCAAGCAACCGCCCAATAATCGGCGGGTTTTCAAAAGGTGCGATCGCGATGAGGAGGTAATACAAAATCATGTTGTCAAAGGCGCCTTCTCGTTGCAAGCTCGGAGGAGACACTTTCGTCCTCACGGAACTGCCCACCCTTGGATTCGGTCAACCCAGCTAGCCCATTCAAGGTATGCAATTGTTTATCCTTTCGGCTCCAAGGCTTGGTCTGTATCGCCGGTGGCGCCGTCGAAAGCGGCCAAGCCTCGATCTTTGGAAGGGCACCCACCTTGGGAAAGACGGCTTTTCGAAAACGTCCCGGTCTTCAGTGAAATCGGCTTCTCCACAACTGCGAATAACAACGTGGACGTGAGCCAGCTTGTCAAGAATGCCGTGGGAGCAAACAGGCAAAAAAGGACCGGCGAGTTTCCGTCGGGCTTGAACCCGGAATGCAGCACATACGAGAGTCCGTGGAGTGTAACACCATGCAGCAGATAGAACGAGTAGCTCATGTTTCCGAGGTATCGCAAAGGAGACCAACACAAAGATTTTTCGAGAAATCCACCCCCCGCTATACAAAAGAGAATGAATAAAAAGCAGCTCATGCCGAGCATCATCACCTTATAAGGACCTTCCCAGCTTGTGATTCCGGGCAGCGCCGTGTTCCCAGCACTCGCCGCCGGAAGCAGCCGTGCCAGCTTCTGCATATCCAGCAGATACGCGAAGACCAGGTTGCCCCCGAACACCACGCCGGCGAGCGGTTCTCCCCATCTTGCTCTCAGAAACCTCCTCCAACCAGCCGATGACGTTGCCTCAAAAAGGATGATTCCTGAAACAAACATCAGCAACCGTACCCTGGACAGAGTCTCGGTGAACGAGTAGATCAAGTAGCAAGCGGATACGCCGAGAAACAATGCGACGCGCCATTTTCTTTGCCATTTTGCCATTCTGGTAAAGGTGACCACGAGCGGGATCGTCACGTAGAAAAAAAACTCGTAGCTGAGGCTCCAGGCAACGGTGATGAGCGGTTTAATATGGAAAATGCCCGGCAGCAAAAGGAGGTTTGCCAGAATCAAGACGGCATCGGAAAACAGTGTGCCATGAAGCTTGTTGAGGCGAGGAAAGATAGCGAATACAGTCAGATAAAGACCCAGCACGCAAACGAAGGTCGGAAAGATCCGCTCGATCCGCCGCTCGATGAATTTCAAGTAATGCGGCTGCTTCTGGAGTAGGGCACCATAAATCAGGTACCCGCTGAGAACAAAGAAAAGGTCCACGCCTGTATTGCCGACCAGACCTAAAAACTGCGACACCCTGAACAGACCGGAGCTGGAAGCTACGTAATCGCTGAAAATAGCGTGATAATGGACAAAAAACACTAACGTAACGGCTAAACCTCTCAGCCCTTCCATGGGTAATGAACGTGAAGGATCACTGGAAACCTTGTACAGGGAGCTCGGTGACGGGAGACACCTGCATATCCTGGCGACGAAAAAACGGCCAGACAGCGTCCGCGCTCCTCTACGTTCGTTCATTCCGCGTCGAGTCCAGGTTGCCGGCCTCAAGCCGGAAGTCATCGTCAGCCTTACGAATTCTAGATCTGGGGTCCGTCACGATGACGGCCTAAGCGTGCCAACCAACCCGGACGGGTTCGCTCCAATTCATTCACATAGCACAGCGTCGACTTGCGCACCGGTAGTCGGTCCCGATGGATTCGTTTTAGCCCCGCCATTCCGTCCCAGACGCCCCGCACGAACGGCCGATAGGCGGCGGTGCGCGCTGCAAAGTAGCCCATCATGAGCAATTTCGGAATTAAGTAGCGAAGAGCCGAGAGAGCCGGATAATCTTTATAGGCAGTCCAAATATAATTCCGAGTAAAGTAATACAATTGGCGACTCAGGGAGCGGCCTTGTTGCGAGGCACGGTGGCCAACGCGCACTCGCGGCGTATAAAGGATGCGAAAGCCGCGGTCGAGCAGCCGCAACACGAGATCGTCGCCTTCCGCACCGTAAAAAAGCGGCTCGTAGTAACCTCTGCATTCTTCCAACACGGTCCGCCGGAAAGCCGACGCCCCCTCGCCGAACCACAGCGTTTCAAACTCCGTCTGGCACGCTTGTTTCCAGTATCGAGGGTGGCACCATTCGCGCAGGCGCATCTCACCCGAATCCGGATCGCAGATTTGAAAAGCAAGCACGTGAATCTGCGGATGCTTTCCAAAGATCTCGACGATCCGGCTGACGTCCGCTGCGGACATGAACGTCACATCGTCCTCTAGAAACACCAAGATTTCGCCAGAAGCGGCAGCAATGCCCGCGTTGCGCCCCCCGCACGCGCCACGATTCCGCTCCAGTTCGATCAGGCGAACTTGCGGCCTGCTCAGGGCCGCCACTTGCCTGAGATCGTCCTCGGAATGGTTGTCTACCACGATGATTTCCAGGTTCGGGTAGTCCTGCCCCAGTACCGAGCGCAGTGTCTCTTCGATGGTTTCTCTGCGCTTGTAGTACACGATGATGACGCTCACCCGGGGTTGGTTTCCCTCTCTCCCGAGTACGCCACTCGGTGAAAGCGACGCCAGAGGTTCGCCGCTATTAGAGAGTGCAATAGATTGTGGAGTGAATGACGCCATCACTGACCTCGGCATACCCGGAAAACCGCGAGCTGAAGCCGCCGATTAACCTGAAATAGCTCACCCGACTCAGCTCGGTATGGCACCGACTTTTCGCAGAGTCTGGACCAGCGCGCGACAGGCATTATAAACTCGATCGTTTCCGATAACGCCATCAACAAACCACGAGTAGCGGCTAAGCTGAAACATCGCCCAGTTGACACGGTCTTTAGGAGCTGGCTCAAACTGGACACGAAATTTTTGCCAGTCGCCGTCCCACTCGATCTTGTCTTCGTCAATTTCTCCTAATCCGTCTTCAGCCGCCAGCGCAACATGCCGCGCCCGCCGTGGTTCCAACCCCACCAGCCGCATCGCGCTGGCATCGAGAGCAACCGCATCTCGGCTTGCCAGTATCAAGTTCAAACGGCGGGGCCTGCCGTAAACCGGGCCACGAGCCTCCATTCCGACAATCGCATCCATCAAAGCCATTTGGGGATGGAAAATCCGATGCAAGGTGGCCAGGAGGCGGTTGATCCGCCGGTGCTCGCGGATGCGGTCTCGGTAACCGGGGACGCAGCCCCACTGGTTCTTAAGCGCGCCTGTAAAGTAAGTCAAAGCGTGAGTCTTAAGCACGGGCAAAGTAATAAAAGCGTCGGCCTCTAAAAGCAGTTTGGGCAATTCCATTTCTCCTGCCGGCGGGCAAGACACGCGGGACGTGGGTAGCTTAGAAAAATTCACCAACTGGACGCCATGCTTGCGAGCCATAGCGACGTAGCCGGACACCTCAAATCCCTCCTCGGCGGTTTGCCGCATGTGGTCTGCTTCCCCCACATAAATGTTCCGCGTCCTCGAGAGCAAGGCCTCGCAAAGCGCCGCCACCAGTCGTACATCGGTATTCGCCGCTCCAGCAACCTCCGGAGAAACGGCGCACAAATTCGGTTTCAGCACAACTGTGCCATCCGCGGGCAGCCAGCTCTTCCACTCGCATAGGTCCAAGGACTCCGCCACCGCGCGGTTTATCATAGATTCTGAAAATTCCCGTAATATGACTCGACTCTTTGCCATTTGGCTCCTGAACTGCGATCACCTCAGCTGCATTGCACGAAGGGATCCGAAAAGTTAATCTTCAAGCAACCGTTTTTTCGATGAACCGATGATAGTTCGTGGCAACTTGAGCTGCCCAATCCCTCCAGTCACCCGCGCTCCTATTCCACGCTTCCACGATCGGCAGTGAACCAGCTGGCCTCGCGCTCGTGTCGTCCGGCCATTGAAACCATCCCGACTTGACCCAAACGGGCAAGCGGAAGAGAAGATCGGCCGCGGCTTCATAGATGAGGCACCGCGGCGAACCTCGCCGGCATAGAATCATCCAGCGAGGCCAATGGCGACAGCTCCGGATCCATCCGCTGGCACGCATCACATATGCCCAGCCGCGCAACCTTCTCGTCATCGGCTGGGATTTGGCCCATCTCTTCATAAGAGCTGACGCCTTGTCGTCAGCACCGGTCAGCCGAACTAGTTCCCATCTCCACAGTTCCCGTGCATAGTCCACAGCCTCTTCCCAGAACTCCAATGACGGTTGCAGCCACGCCTCATGTGGCACCGTGCGCGAGGAAATACCCCGGAGCTTAACCTCCGTGCATGCCCGCACCTTCTCGCTGAACGCGGCCAAGGGGAAGGGCAGCAAGCCGTCCCCACCGGCGCCAGCAACCGCCAAACGGTCCAGGGCCCTGGCCCGCTCACGATACGACGGCTCGTAAGCACCCAGAAATACGAGAAGCGAGGTGGCCATGTCCAAATAGAGTTTCAGGGTTCGGTAGTAGAGGTTTTCCGGCAAGCCTGTCAATCCCGGCCTGATCGCCGCCGCCGCCTCTAATTGCTCGACAATACGGTTTGCCAATAACCGCCACGCATCCTCTAAAAGAATGTCGGCAGATGTGAACTCGGGCACGAGCGAGAGAATACCTGACTCTCCGGCAACGACTCGGCCCCATCTTTTCAGTTCGTAGCTCAAAATACGCCGCGGCAGTGTCCGGAGATATTTCGAATCAACCGGGCTGATCTCAACGCGACACACAATGCCGCGCCGAAAGAGGTTGGTCTCAATTTCCTCACTTAATCTTTGGACCTCAAACCGGGCGGGGAACGTAGCGCCATCTGCCCTGACCAGGAAGAACTCTGCGTCTCCGAGCAGTCTGTGTTGCTTGCCTTCCCGCACAAACGTGCCTTCACCCCTGGCTAGGCTGCCGCTCAGCACCAGCGCTCCTAACGCACGCCTGCATTCGCGCTCGCAAACCGAGGCGGCTTGCAAACTGATGGCGTCAACCAGCGCGTTCTTGTCCCGTTCCGAATCGAGCTGTTCCTCAACCGAGTTCATCAACTTCATGGCGCCTCATCCGACGCTCCCGGTGAAAAGCTGCCCGATGGATCTGGCGCCGGCGTCAAAACCCCGGCGTCTTCTGCGCGCAGGTCCAGAGTCGGCGCTCTATGCATGGCCGCACGATGAAGAGCCTTGAGATATAGCTCCTGCGTTTTCGAAACCTGCTGTTCTTTGTCGAAGTGCAGCACTGCCCATTGTCTTCCTGCCGCTCCCAATTCACGCCTTAGCTCTCGGTTGCGCAACAGGCAGCGAATGGCAACGGCGAGAGCGCCGGGATCGCCAGGAGGCACTGTCAGCCCCGTCTTCCCGTGAACCACAACCTCCGGCGTGCCGTCAACCGCCGTGGCGATCATGGGAGTGCCCATGGCAAGCGACTCGATGGCCGCAATAGGAAGTCCTTCGTAGAGTGAAGGCAACACCGCGATATCCGCCATGGCAAGCCAATTCTCGGGATCGGCCTGACGACCCACGAAATCGACCGACCGTTCCAATCCCAGGGAACGGGATTTTTGTTCAAGCTCAGCTCGCAGCGTGCCGTCCCCGACGAAAACGACGCGAAGACGAGGAAACTCTGGCACCACGTGGGTTAGGGCCTCCAGCAAGATGTGGTGACCCTTCTGCGGCTCAAGTCGTGCCATCACCACGATCACGAGATCGTCTTCGCCGAATCCCCGCGTCTTTCTGAGTTCCTGCGGACGAAGCCGGGCGGGATCGAACCGCGTGAGGTCAATACCGTTCCGGATCACCGTTACCTTCTTCGCCGGTATTCGCTTCTCTTCAACCAAATACCGTGCATTCGCTTCCGAAACCGCGATGTAATGGGTTACGAACCGCCCGAGAAACCGGTCGACCGCAAAGCTACCCTTCAGCCAGCCTCGGCGCCACCCTTCGCGCACGTGAGGTGTCTCCACGATCGCTGGGATACCACACAAAAAGGCTGCCGGAGAAGCGACCAAACTGCTCCTGAACATATGAGAATGGACCACGTCCGGCCGCCAGCATCGCATCAGCTTCACAAGCTGGAGCATGCCGCGAACCTCGAGAGGGTTTTCAATCGAGAGTCTCGCCACTGGAACGTCGTTAGGAATATCAGGCTCGAATTGTTCGGCCAGAATGGCGGGACAGACCAGATAGCTCTTAAAGATGCCCCGATCCAGTCCGTGCAGAAGCCGCAACAGGTGCTCCTCGACACCTGCGCGGACGGTTGTGTTCGTAAACTGCAAAACCTTAATCTGGCCATCAACCATGGTTCACTATCCTTCTCCGCCGCTCGCCGGCTTCCCGGCTACACTGGGTGCGTGCGCCCAGGACCTCCTCACGCAAGCAATGAAATATATCGGCGACGGAACGAACCTCAACAGAAGGGGGCAAGTTGGAGAGAAAAATCGCATCCGAGCTGGCATCGGCTGGATGATAGCCGTGCATGCCGGCTGGCATCCAGCCGGTCCCGTGGAAGTCGCTTTTGGCGAAGATCCAGCCCGGATCGAGCAGAAATATAATCTCGCCATAGCGCCTGTCGGGAAAAAGTACGCCCAAACGAGCGAGCTCGTCGTCCGGCAAAATACGCCCACAGCTCAGCGAGAGGAGGAGCTGAGAGATGGCCTGCCGAGCCCGCTCCGAAAAACACCAAAATCTAGCCATGGTTGAGTCGTAGACGGCGAGATAATCGTCGATCAGCGTAAGGCGCAGGTCCGCAACGTCCCGCGCGAGGTCGTAATGATGGCGCACGGGCGCCATCCCATGGTCGGAAGTAATGATTAAGCGTGCGTTCGGATCACTTCGGAGCGCCGCATCGAACAACTGGCGGAGGCGGACAGTATACCAATCGAGCTTATCCTGAAGGCGCCCCCGATCTCCCCAGTGGTCGTGTAGCGTGCTGTCCATCTCACATAAATAGACAAGAAAGAATTCAGCGGCGCTGGTCGAAACGTCACTCACGGCGCGAGACAAGATTTCTTCGTCACTCCATTGGTGATACGTGTACACACGATAGCGAACTCCAGCATCGGCCAACTGATCGATAATCGAATCGACGTTAAGAATCCCCCGACGGCCGTAAATGTCACGCCGTTCTAGAAAATTGAAGTAAGACAGCACCCGCGGGCTCACGCAGCACTCAAAATTGGGACCCATTCCCAGGAATCTCCTGCCTAGCTCCTTAACCAACTTCCGGGTCAGGCGATTGTCTAAAACCGCATCCGGAAGAAATGCAAACCGTCGCAACCACCGGAACGGCGACCCTTCCGGATCGTAGTAGAAAAGATTCCAATGCCCCGTGACTGCGGGCGGCTCACCCGTCAGCATGGTCGGAATTGCTCCGGAACTGAATCCCAAAATCGTCTGCAGCGGAACACGGTACGGGAGTTCATCATTAAGAAACTGGTGCTCCTTGAGGACCTCCCAGCCGAGTGCATCGATTAAAACGAAGATCGTCATCCGCGCCATTTTCCCTCGGGACACCGCCGTATCGCTTAGGCAACTTCTGTCAGCAGTTTCACGACCCGGCGGGCCACCTTTTCCGTCACTTTCGCGTGCATCGGAAGATTCACGACCTGCTTCGAAGCACGCTCACCTTCCGGGCAGGTTCCCCACCGGTATCCAAAAAGCTCAACTTCTGAATCCGCAGAAGCCTGGACCGGATTTTTGTACCAATCTCCGAGCTCAATCCAGTGACGCCGGGCCTGCGCCAGAGCCCGTGCTTTATCTCGAACACGAAATGGGTACCGCATCAAAACAGGATCCGCATAGTCTGGAACTCGCAGGACTGGGAGTCCGGCCGCTTTCAGTTCGGCATCGTAAAAGTCCTTGAGCTCCCTGCGCCTCCGTTGAAGGGCGGTCTGCGCGAGTCTTTTTTTCAACAGCCACTCCTGCAATCGCGACATGCGCTTCGTGTATCCACCCGGTCTGATCCCCTTCAGTTCCTCCGGGCTTGAGCTGCCTACCACCACCAAACCGCGGGAATAGAGGTTGCGGTACAAGGTCAGCGCAACCCAGTAAAGGCGGGAGGAGGCAGTCATTGACCGGAGCCAGAGCTGGCCTGCCAGCAACAACACCTCGCCGATTGAAGGGTGTACACATTCATGTTGTCGAAAATCGGCAAGCGCTGCATCGAGTCGGGGATCGTGTGTTTTCACCCAGCCCCCGATTCCAGTCGAGACTGGCTTGGTCCATTGAGAACTGTAAAATGCTGCGTCACCAATAGACCCAACTTCGTGCCATTTGCCCCGCGAATCCCGGTAACGGCTCCCCCATACATGTGCGCAATCCTCAATGACAACAATGCCTCGTTCCCGCGCCCAGACGACGATGGGTTCAATGTCAGCCGGAATTCCAAACGTATGCTGGACTACCACCGCCCTTACGGTGGCTGGTTGCTGTCGGCGGTACGCTGCTTCGATCGTACTGAGAGATAGATTAAAGCACTCCGGTTCAATATCGACGTAGATCGGTGTCGCTCCTGCGAACTTTACTGCCGAGGGCACCGAAAACCCCGTGAAGCCGGGCACCAAGACGGAGTGGCCCTCGCCAATGCCAAGCACCCTCAAAACCGCGTGGAGCGCCACACGGCCCTTCCAAAAGGTGTGAAGGGGCGTCGTCGCAGGCGTGCCCCACGACTCTTTGTGACAAATTCGGTCTTTCGCCATGGGTTTCACACGAGTATCACGAACACCCATTGCGAAGAGGTCAAGCGATACGGCTGGCCGAACAATCCATCTTTGGTCCGTATCTGCTCTCCTTTATGGGATCGAGCGCACAATCCGGGGTCCCAGCCAGTTCGTCACTGCCAGGGGAAGTCGCTGCCAGACTCGAACTGCAACACGAAAACGAGGATTGTCCGGACGCATTTCAGGCACCGTCGTTCCGGCCGATAGCCAGTAGTGCCAATGGAGCGTCCGTTCCTCACAAAGCCAAAGCCGCTTGAACAGGTGGACGCCGCCACCGGGCGTACATCTTCCGAAGTCGACGAATCTCAATCCCTGGCTAGTTGCCCACTCGATGAGGGTCCAAAACATCAGAACGACGGGCTGCAAATGACGCGATTCCGGCACCGATCCCGACCATGGTATCTCCAGGCCATCCCTGTAAATGGTCACAATGCCCGCAGCGAGAGTTTCCCGACCATTATTGATGGTCAGGATCCTTGCCTGATCCCGAAGGTGGCGACAAATGTTTTCGAACCAATCGCGGGGATAGACAGGAGTGCCTAGGCTGCGCATGTTAATTGAAAAGATCCTGTAAAAGTTTCCCACCGATTCGGCGCCTCCCCACTCAGAATTCAGCCCGTGCTTTATCCCAAAGCGAATTCGCTGCCTCATCTTAGAACTCAGTCGCTTCGCGTAACTATCCACATCTTCAGTTGTGGACAGAACCATCGTGACCTTTGGCGTAAGATGATGCCAACCGTAACCGTAATTCGAGGCACTGATGCTTCGCAGCTCGATGTGGCGGGCTCCCAGTTCGCGCGCCAAGTCGACCGCATGAGCGAGCAAAGCCTGTGCGGCCTCCTGCGAATTTGCCAGAACTCCGCCATACGAGAAAAAGGGCACCGAGGTCAGGAATTGCCCGAACAGGCGGCTCCGGATCCAGAACAGCGGCAACACACCCTCAATGGCGGCGCCGCGGACGGCAGCGAGATAGAAACTGCGGTGTCCGTAAGTCTCTTCGATGACCTCCTTCCAAACCCAGCGATGATAGTTCGAGGCTTCCGGGTGCGCTTCGACAAACGTATCCCACGAATTTCGGTCGTTCCAGACCACAACCTTTAACCTCGAGTTCGCCGTCGTGTTGGCTGGCGCTTCCGCTGCCAATATCAGTTCCCGCGTTCCTTCTGCCATCGCCTCACCACTTCGCTGTTTGAGCAACAAAGTTCACGATTCGCTTCGCCTGCGCTGCATCAATCCGCCTGTGCATCGGAAGGTTGATCACCTCTCTGCCCGCTCGCTCGCCCTCGGGGCAATTTCCCGGGTGATAACCAAAGGCCGCGCTGTTCGATTCTCTCGGATGAATGGGATGATTAAACCATTCGCCGATCTCGACGTGCCGGCGGCGCGCTTCCGCCAGGACTTCATCCTTATTGGCCACGCGAATCGGGTAGCGCACGAGGACAGAGTCAGAATAATCCGGGTCGCAAAAGTTCGGGATGCCGGCTCGCTGCAATTCCTCATCGTAGACTTTTCTGAGTCTCCTGGTGTGAGCTTCCCATCGCTTATCGGCCAAGCGGCGCTTCAAAAGCCACTCCTGAAAGGCCGACATTCGCTTGGCGAAATCACACGGCATTTCCCCTTGAAGTTCGCGATCGGACACGGTTCCATCCACAAGACCTCTTCGCGTTACCCAACGGTAAGGCCGGACGAGGGCCCAGTAGAGCGACGGGCGGAACGTCAACTCTTTGAGTACGACTTGGGCAGCCAGCAAGCTGCTTTCGAGAACGGAAGGGGCGGCGCATTCCCGGGAGTGGAAGGCTTTTACCCCGTCCAACAACGACGGGTTATTCACCGTGACCCACCCTCCGAGGCCGGTCGAGATTGGCTTGGACCATTGCGAACTGAAGAACGTCGCATCGCCGCCGTCGCCCACAGTGTGCCATTGACCGTCCGCGTCGCGATACTTCGTAGCCGGGGCATGAGCGCAATCTTCAATAACCATGATGCCTTCGCTCTTCGCCCACGACACAATCCGGGCAACATCCGCAGCGATACCAAAGGTGTGCTGAAGGACCAGAGCCTTCGCGAGGCGCTTAGTCTTTCGGGCCCAGGTCTGTTGAAATGTTTCTAGCGAGCAGTTATAAGTGGCCGGGTCAATGTCAACATAGAAGGCCGACGCCCCAGAATGAACCACCGCGGCGGGCACCATCGCACAGGTGTATCCGGGAACCAGCACGCCGTCACCCGGGCCAACACCGGCCGCCTTCAAAATGGCGAACAGCCCGACCCGCCCTTTCCAAAAGGTGAAAGTGGGAGGCTCCGCGTCCGCCGCTCGATCGACCCCATTGGCAGGAGCTCTGGCAGATGAAACGGTCATAATATCCTGTAACTCTGCAGACTGAACCCCGTTCGTGTGGCCTGTGCTATCCGCTCGCCCCATACATCAAAGCCCTATCTGGTCTGACTCCGCTTGAGCGCTGTTTGTGACGAGGACGTCCGGTAACATCCCTGACTGGGCCACGAAATCACGAAATGACACCATTTCAAAATCAGCCAGCAGTTGCCGGAGTTTAGCTTCCGTCGTCTTAAGATTCACATATGTCTTGAACTTTCTTCCCAGACCCATAGGCAGGTGCGGCTGCAAGGGATCGATCTCACGGGGGTGAATGTAAAACACGACCGGCCGCCCCTCGCTTAGAACTCTACAGGTCATCCGCCGAATGAAGGACAATGGAAACAGCCTCAGATAGCCACCGCCGGAAAAACAGACCCTTTTGCCAAAAATCGTAGTCACAGAAATTGGAAACTCGGTCAGCCATCCCGCCGCGGTATGAATGCGATAGGGAGACAGATGAGGCGTCGCGAGGCCTCCGTGCGCCCGGCGCGCCGGAAAAACCGACGAGTCATAACGATACCCCGCCTCGGCAAGCCGCTCGAAAAACCACGGAGTGGCTTCGGTGACTGAAAAGCCCGAGCCGCGATAACCTTGCACGGCGTTACCGGTAATATCCTCCAGAATCGCCCTGGAGGCTTTCGCGTCAGCCAGGAACTCGTCCGGTGTCATCTCGTATACGAGACGGTGCTCCAAACCGTGAGAGGCCACCTCGTGACCGCGCTCCTGAGCCTCCCGCACCAGGTGGGGAAACCGTCTTGCAATCCAGCCCAGAAAGAAACACGTCGCCGAGACGCCGGCTCCGCTGAACAGATCGAGCAGTCTTCGAAAGTTTCCTTCGACGCGGGACGGCAAAGCTGTCCAT
Organism: Acidobacteriota bacterium; assembly: GCA_902812365.1. Taxonomy (GTDB): domain Bacteria; phylum Acidobacteriota; class Terriglobia; order UBA7540; family UBA7540; genus CADDZC01. The sequence goes on from CADDZC010000008.1 coordinate 38,388, forward strand.
TGGTCAATTCCCGGGGCGGTTCGCAAGTTTAGGATGTGGAACCAGTCTTCGACATCAACCGAAAGAATGCACTTCATACAGCGTTTCCCATCAGCGAGACTCTCGATGATCGATCGCGCCCAAACCATCATCCATCAAGCTCTAACATGTGCCGCTAAACCGCCCCCGGGTCAGGGTTGGGGTGTTCCAAATCGCAAACTGACGTCCTCGGCAGGCGTCGACGACCCCCGCCAGCGTCGCGATGCTTCCCAAAATTGTGTAAAACGGCACGGAAAAAAGCGGGCCTACATCGCGATTCCAGGCGGAGAAAACCCAGCCTACTAAGGCGGATCCATAAAAAACAATTTGCAGGATCACCACGGTCGCCATAGCAAGACGACCCGCCAACGCCACGCTCGAAATGGCAATCAAAAGGAGCGGAATCAAAGTCAGCCACCGGAGAAATTTCCTGGAGACAAACTGCCATCTCCGGATTCCGCGCAGCGCCTCGCCGAGCCTCAACATGCCTAGCATGCCCTGAGCCGAGATTCGCCGCCGCTGCGCAAAAGATTCTTTAGCCGACAGCGTGTCGGCCTCGTACACCACGGCGGCGGGATCATGTCGCACCCAGTAATCCTTCTGGCCGATCCGGAGAGGAAGCTCGAGGTCGTTCGCGAGTTCCGGCGTCAGCGAAGTAAAGGCCGAGGAACGGATGCAAAAGATCGCGCCGTCACAAACCAAAACGGACCCGATGGCGCTTTCCAGACGTTTGATCAGCGATTCGTAACCTCCATAAACGCCGCCTCCGCTTTCAATCACGGATCGTGAATTTTCCGCCAAAGAGTGCGTGTCGCCCGTGACGCACCCAACCCTCGGATCGGCAAAATGACGAACAACCTTCCGAAGGCAAGTCGGACCGATATGCGTGTTCGCATCGGTGAAGAGGAGCAGCTCCCCTCGAGCGGACTGCGCGAGCCGGTTCAGAACCGCGTTCTTCCCGGCTCGGCTCTCCAGCCGAATCAGAGTGACTCTCGGATTCGAGATGCCGCTGACGATTTCATCCGTACGGTCCTCCGAGGCATCGGAGCCCACCAGCACCTCCAGCTTTTCCGGAGGATAATCCCATTCAAGAGTTTCCCTCACCTTCCATCCGATATCTTTTTCTTCATTGCGCGCTGCGATCAGCACCGACACGCTGGGGAAAAAACTCTCATCAACCGTCGGTTTCACGGGCCGGATTCGGCCGAGCAGCCACAGAATCGCCGGATATCCGACGTAAACGTAAACCAGCCACGTTATGCCAACCCAAAAAAGCCAGATCAATGCGCCCCTCGTGTGAATAGCAAGATGCTAATTTTCCGCACTACCGCAAGCTTCTGCTGAGCTCGACCCCAAATAGTCACTTCCGGCGTTACGGCCGGGCACTGGCAGCAGTACCGTGACCGTCGCCGACGCCCCAACAGCTGGTCCGAAGCCAGCGGATGCATGGCGGGTCGCCGGCAACCTTAGGTTCCCCAAACCGTTTCCTGCCGGCACCGCCCCCCTTTCAGCAACCACGGTCCGATAAAGCTCTCCAAATTGTCTACCAAGGAGGGTCAAACCTTTCATAGGCTCATGAAAACATAAGGTGTTCGCTCGCTCCCGTCGCGGCGGCTTCTGCCACTGTCGCCATCCGTTGGTTGTTGGCGCGAGTGACCGCTACCGCGCAACCGTACTACGGGGAGAGGGCAACTTTCAATGGAACGAAAGGGCAAAAACCATTGCCCTAAAGTACCCTAAGCGCGGCGGCGAGTCCCGTCAGGCTATTGCTGCGAGGCGTTCGGCGGCCTCGCGCCCGGCGGAAATCAGGCTGGACCTTCCGCGAATGACTTTCCAGGGAGAAGACGGCCCATCCACTCTCTCTCGCGACCAGGCCGGGTCCGTGCGTCAACGAGTGCGGGGCGGGAGAAAATCATGAACGGAGACGAATTTGAACCCTCGCCGGTAAACTTCCTCAATGATGGCGGGCAACGCCGCCACCGTTTTTGCGTGAATTACCTCCCCAGGCTCGCAGGCTCCGCATCCGTCATGCAGCAAGATTACCGAGCCGTCCCGCAGATTGGCAACGGTTTTCGCGGCAATGTCCTCGGCCGTGTTCTTCTCGACCCAATCGAAACCGGTATCCGACCACTGGACAGACCACATCCCCTGCTCACGTAAAACTGAAAAAAGCCCGAACCATCGCACACCGTAAGGGGAGCGGAACACCTTCGGCCGAACTCCGGTCACCCGCTCGATGGCCTCCTGGGTGCGGTCGATTTCCCAGGCAATTCGCTTGCGGCTCTTCAGGCGCAGGCAGGGGTGGCTGTAGGTGTGATTGCCCAGGGCATGCCCTTCTCTGTGGATTCGGGCCACGATATTCGGGAACCGCTCAACCAGTTTTCCGTTGACAAAAAAAGTGGCCTGAATCCCGTGCGCCTTTAAAATGTCCAGAATCTGCTCGGTGCAAGGAGGTGTCGGACCATCGTCGAACGTCAGCGCAACTCGCTTAGCTCCCGCCGCCCCCCTCACCAGCGACGGCCCGAGAAGCTGCGAATCGTGCACCCAACAAGCATAGTAGACAGCCGCCGCCACACCCACCATACAGCCCATCAGCGCCAGGAGTATCCAATGCATCTTCGGTTCCTTCGTCCAACGCTACGGAATCAATACCCCCAAGCGCCGCGGACCTGCGCCGCCTTGCCGATCCCGGTGCCGGCGGTTCCGATTGGTGAACCGTTATGGGCTCGGCAACTGGGGGGATGGCCGGAGCGGTAACGAGGGGAGCACAGCCCACCCTCGACGGGGCTTGCGTCCGGGGACGCGAGCCTGAAAGCATGGCTCAAGACTCTGCCCGCACCCATCTTGGCCGCGCCTGCCCATGCCCTCCCTTACCGCCCGCCTCGCCCCAAGAGCAGGATTTTCAGGGTTTGAAAAACAATCAGAAGGTCGAGCCCGACCGAGAGGTGCTTGATGTAAAACAAGTCGTAGGCTAGCTTATCGGCGTTATCGTGTAGGCTATCACAGTAGCCTCTGTGCACTTGCGCCCAGCCGGTGGCGCCCGGCTTTACGACCCAGCGCTGGGAGTAAAAAGGAATCTTCTCCACGCATTCCCGCTCCTGCACCGGAACAAACGGCCGCGGCCCCACGAACGACATGTCGCCGTGCAGAATATTGTAGAACTGCGGAAGCTCGTCCAGCCGGGTGCGGCGCAGCCAGCGCCCGACTCGCGTACATCGCTCGTCGTTGGCTTGGGCCGGCCGCAGGCTTTCGTCTCGGTCAGCCCCGTCGTACATGGAACGAAACTTGTAGAGGGTGAAGGGCTTGCCATCCTTGCCGATCCGCGTCTGACGAAAAATAATTGGCCGGCCGGAATCGATCCAGATCGCCAGGGCGATCACCACCATAGCCGGCAGGCACAACACCAAGCCGATGGCCGACAGCAAGATGCCGCAGACCCGCTTGTAGACGATGATCGAGCGCGACACCCGGAAACCGGGCGAGAAGAGCAGCCAACTCAGCCGCAGCGAATCAACCGGCACTTTCCCGGTGATGGCTTCGTAGACGTCGGCTCCATCCTGGACGAGGACGCCCCGTGTCTTGAGCTGGAGCAGCGCTTCAACGGGAAGATTACCTCGCCGGTCGGCCATGGTGATAATGACTCGCCTGATCTCGCGGGGATCGATGACGGCCGCCAAATCCTCGGCTCCGCCCAGGCGCCGCAGTCCGCCGGCGCGAGAATCGCCGTCAAGCCCATTCCCCAAATAACCTTTGAGGCGCACACCGATTTCCGGATGTTTTTCGATTTCCGCCGCCAAGGCGGTGGCCAGGGGGCCGTCTCCGAGCAGAACCGCGTGTTCGGCCAAGCGAACAGATCGGCTCAACGCAAAGAACAGTCGGCGCGTGCCGGTGAGGAACAGGCCGGCCAGCACTACGCCCAACAGCGACACCCGAGCGTCCAGCCCCACCGCCGGATAGGTGTAATAGAGAAACGCCAGTATGAGACAGACGGTGCCGAGCACCTGCACCAGCCGGGTGACTACTTCGCGCGGGTTCGTCAGCACCAGCGAGTCGTACAGATCGTAGTAGTACATGCACAGCAGGCAGATGGCGCAAGCCAGCGCAATTTTGAGGACGCCATTGCCATATTGCAGAATGATCGGCGTGCGGTTTCCCAATCCCGCGTAAGTGGCCGTGATGAGAGCCAGAAAGATCAGCGACGCTTCTGACAAGGCCAGCAAAAGCGTGCGGTTCGGAAAATAAACATTAAACACCCGCGTCATTGGTCCTCACCTCCCGACTCGGGAAGCAAGCGCGTCAGTTCGTTCTTATCCGGTAACTTCTGCTCATAGGAGCGGTAGTAGTACCGGTCATGCCGCAAATCCTCGCTGGCATTCCAAACCATCCCCGCAATGTCAATCCCCTCAAGCCCGGCCAGCGTCCGACGCAGAATGTCCCGCGGCGTGTACCCCGGCCGCACCACCAGCAAAACCGTATCGGTCAGAACTCCGAGGGAATGAGCATCGGCAAAAGGAACCAGAGGCGGCGAATCAAAGATGATCCAGTCGAAGGCAGGGGTCATTCGCTGGATCAGTTCCCGCATCCGCGCGCTCTGCAGCAACTCGAACGGATTGCCGGAAGATTTTCCCGCCCCGAGGTAGTGCAAGCCGAGCGGCTCCACGCGACATAACGCTTTCTCGAGCTCGATCCGGCCCTCCAGAAACTCGCCCATGCCCGGCCGCGCGCCGAGGCCCAGGACTTCGCTGATTCCCGGCTGCCGCAGGTCGGCGTCAACCAAGGCCACGCGGGCAAACGAACGGGCCAAGCTGACCGCGAGATTCACAGCCGTAACCGTTTTACCCTCTTTCGGAATGCAACTCGTCACCGTCACTCGGCTCAAGGCGCGTCGTCGTCGCATCTGGTTGAGCCGGTAACACAGGAGACGGAATTTTTCGGCTCCTAAATCGTGGTTTGACCCGCAACTGACGATTCGCCCTTCCGGGCGAACCCGGCAGGAGACGGTTTCCACCCCTTCGAAGCCCCTGGCTCGAACTTCCGGGGTTTGCGGTTCGAGCGGACCCGGCCGACGTTCGGGAGGATTCGCCAGGCCGGCATCCCCTCCACTTTCCAGGGATCGGCGAAGCGCCTCGAATATCCGACTCATGCAAACCCCTTCCCTCGCAACCGGCTCGTCTCTGAAAGCTGATGCCGCGAAATACCGTTCTTGGCGGCGATTGGCACCGCCAACCCTTTATCGGAGCGGAACGGAACTGATCGCCCCCAGGTAAACCGCCGCGCCCACAGAAGCCACCACTGCCACGCTGACGGCGGCCACTTCCAGGCTTCGACGCCACCTTTGCCACTTCTGTTCCCGCGGTGTGCGCAGATTCGGAATCCGCGCCAAAATGGCCACCCGGGTTGATTCAATTTCCCGTTCGCTGCGTAAGGTTTGGTCGCGAAATTCGCGCACCAGCATGAGTCCAATTCCCACGCACAGGCCCGAACCCCAGCCGAGCAGAATGATTTCAAGCGGATTCGGCTCGTCCGGCTTTTCCGGCAGGCTGGCAGGGTCGAGAATGCGAAACTGTTCGCCTTGCTGACGTTCTTCGAGATTGGTCGCCAGTTCCGACTGCAACTTCTTCTTCAGCAGCGACTGGTAGTACTCCTGCGCGTTCTGATAGGCCCGAGTGACTTCCGCCAGTTGCTGCTCCCGAACCGGAGTCAGATTCAGGTGCGATTGGACGTCGTGAATCCGAGCGCGCAGCGTGTTGATCTCCTTTTGCCGGTCCTCCATTTCCAGGCTGATGGCTTTGAGTCGACTGTTGACCTCCACCAGCGCCTGATCTTCCGCCACGGTGGAGGCTGCGACGGTGGTCGTGCCTTTCGTGTGCGGCGGGGCCGGGCTCTGGCCCGCCGCACCTCCGGCGTTCGCCTGACCGCCCGCACCCGGCGGCGGTCCAGCCTCGAGCTTGCGCGTCAAAGCTTCCCACTGGGCGATCTTCTCTCTCGTTCGGATCACATCCGGGTATTGCGGCGTGTAAACAGCTTCCAGGTCCGCCAAGTGCCGGCGCAACTCGCTGAGCGTCGCCTCGGCGGCCGCGAGAGGGCTGACCCGGGAGCCAGCCGCCGCCAAGCCCATGGTCTTTTGCACCGCCTGATATTCGTTTCGAAGCGATTCCAAGTAGACCTTTTGCTGTTCCGCGCGACTCAACGCGTCGGTCGAAGAGTTGAGTTGGGCTTCCAGGCTGCTCAGAATCTGCAGGTTGCTTTGCTCCTGTTCCGGAAGCTCTCCGAGATAGCGCATCTTATATTCTCGTTGGCGCTGTTCCTGGGCCGCCAGGTCTTTGGCGGCCTGCTCGAGCTGACTCTCCAAAAACGTCGTCGTGCCAACCGAGGCTTGGGTGCGCGACTGCAAATTCTCTTCGATAAACAGCGACGTCAACTCGTTGGTAATCTGCTGTGCCACGTGAGGGTTACGGGCCGCGTAAGAAATCCGAAAGGCCGTTAGCTCCCCCGGCTTCCCCGGCGCCTCGACCGGCTCGATGCGAATATCGCGGCGCATCTTATCAACGACATCTTCCATGATCTCGTGGGCGCGTTCCGACGGATACAGGTTAAACTGTTCGATTAATCGCTGCAGCCGAGTGCGGCTCAAAATCTGCTGGGTCATACTTTGCAGGCGATCTTGCAAGTCCGACACCACGTTGGGCGTCACGTATTGCTCGGGAACCCGTTGATGGACGACCAAGACCAGGGCTTCCGACCGGAACACGTACGGCCAGCGACGTGCCGCCGCAAACCCCAGCCAGCCGCAAAGAAATAGCGGTACCAGGAGCCACCAGCGCTGGCGGGCAATCGCCTGCCAATAATCCTGGGCAGTGAATCGACCTGCAGGGGTTTCTTCGAGAAACTCTTCGTCCACCATCGCCATCCTTAAGGCCTTTTGTGCCTCAGGCCCCATCACGTCACCGCCTTCACGAACGTGGCGGGCACGGCTCGGCGTACTCCCAATCGGCCTCGCAGAGCGCTATAAGCCGCTTTTACGGGTCGCAACACCTCGCCGCTCGCCCAGGGGTCCATCAGCCGCGACATCCACGGCGGCCGGTCGAGGGAACCAGCGTAAGCGGGGTCAGGGCAAATGACAATGCGACTAAAGGGCATAGGGATTGCCCTTCAGTACGATCACTGGAGCTAGGCTCCGCCGTGCAGCCCTATCGAATGGGCAAAGCTCCCGGCGCCGGGCCAAACCCGCCGGTTTCCAAGCCTTCCGACACGGAAGGGTCGCTTCCGCCAGGTGAAGGTCAAAAAGGCAGGGGTATACATCGATCTAAGGCATTGAAAACAGGTAGATTGCTGTAGTATACGCCGAAGCTCTGGAAGGTATTTCGAGCCCACTGCCTCAGGCCGTTCAAGCCCACGCCCGGCGCAGACCCCCACCCAAGAACACCAACGCGGCTACACCCCACAGGGCCATCGTCCCCGGCTCAGGTACCGGCGTCGCGTCCACCAACCCGGCCTGAGTAAAGGGGGTACTCATCACGTTGCCGTTCGGATTGCATGCTCCGGTCGTGCTAGCATCGCACCCATAACCGACCGCGAACGTTCCGAGGGGCAGAGCCCCCGAGAAATTCAGGGTGACATAGCCGGTTTGGTTCAGCGTTACCCCGTTGATGGTATAGGCGAAGATCCCAAAGCTGCCGGTCGTCGGATTAACCGTAATCCCGATGCCGGGGGCGTTGGCGTCCCATTGCTGCCAGTTCGTAAAGCTCTCTGAGGCGTCGCCTTGGTCCTGCAGTCCTACCGCACTGGTGACGGGCTGAGTAGAGCTGGCACTGAACTGCGTGGCGTAGCCGGTGCTGGTGTTCCAAGATCCCATATAGACGTTCGTCCCGCCTAATTGCGCCGTTGCACCGGGAGACTTGGAGGCGCTGCCGCCGATAGAAAAGCTGCTGATTTGCGGCGCGGTGAAGGAACTGGTCTGATTCGGGACGCCGATCAGCAAGACAATGGTGCCTACCGTCGATGAGCCACTTTTACCTTGATCGTAGATATCCAGGCTGCTCGGCCCCAGGCCTATCGTCTCGTTGTTGTAGACGTAGGAGCAACCGGTGCTGTTCGGGCAAGTGGCCGGATTCCCGATAAACAACGGAGGGTCCACCAGGGTTTGCGCGCCAGCCAGCACCGCCCCCAAGGCCAAAATCGCTGCCCAGCAGCCTAACGCCGGGAGAAGTCTCTTTAACTGTTTCGCCATCGTGCCACCCTCCTCGACCGAAATGTGGAGCTAAATCACGCGGAGCTCGGCCAGCGTTCCCATGATCGCCGCGCCGTTTTGCACCGTCAATGGTACGAACGGGAGATTTCTCTGCCTTCCCAGGCAAGGCGACCTTTGCCCTTTGGCCAGCCGGCCCCATCTCAGGATCCCAATGCGCAATCCAGGCCTGGCACCTTCATTTTCCCGCCGTATGCACCCGAAGCAACCGATATTTGGTAATCCTGGCCGCAAGGCCCAGCTCGGCGCCCGTTAGGGGTACCTCGCGGACGATGTATCCTCGGCAATGAACCTGGGTCGTAGCCTGCCCGGACGATCTTTGAAAGAGCGAAAAAATCATCTCGATGGCCGTTTTGGGAGGGACCGGGTCAACCGCCCGGATGAATACCCCGGCGCCGCTGATGTTTTCCGTAACTCCTTCATGCCACTGAGTTTCCCCAGTTTTGCGATACTTGATTGGGGTCTTGACTTCGAAACGGGGCGGGCGCGGTAACCAACCGGGCGGCGGGTCGGGACCCCGGCACTCTCGAACGACGGTCACTATTCCCCCTGACGGCGAGCCAGATTCCAAGCCCTTTGCGCCTTACGAGCTCCGTTCGCCATGCTAGGGATGGAAGCGCTCCCTTAGCAATGGGACGGTCGGGCAGTTTTACTGCCCGTCAGTACATGTACCGTACATGAGGCTTGGCGGTAAGCGCGAAAGACAAGGCCATTGGAGGAAGTAGATAGCCAATAAGTTACTGAAAAACAAGATGATAAGCTGGGATTACTCGTTGGGGAGAAGGTTGTGATTGATGGCAAACAAAGCCAGCTCCAAGCGATTGGAGACCCCCACTTTGTCAAATATTCCGGTGAGGTGATACTTGACGGTCCGTTCGCTTACCGAGAATTTCTCCGCGACATCTTTGTTCGTACAGCCGGCCACGACGGCGGCAATGATCTCCAGCTCGTGGGGTGTCAGCCCGAAATTCTTCTTTCCCCCATTCGGATTAGGAGCGGGCAGGAACTCTCGCAGCGCCTGGATCAGGTTGGACACGCTTTCCAAACCCACCCAGTAATGGCCTGCCATAATCTGGCGAATGCTCTTCAATAGCAGCTCCGTCGCCGATTCCTTCAGGACTATGCCTCGCGCTCCAAGTTGCAGCGCCTCAATCATTTCCGCCTTTTCTACTACGGCCGCCAAAATCAGTGTGCGGACCGAGAGGGACAACGCCGCCATCTGCCGCAAGGCCTCCATGCCCGAACATCGCGGCATCGCCAAATCGAGCAACAACACGTCGGGACGCAACTCGCTGGCCAGCCTCACTGCCGCTTCCCCGTCGCCCGCCTCAGCCACCACACAGAAGTCCGGCTCTGCTTCGAGAAGCCTCTTCAGCCCGTCCCGAAACACGGGGTGGTCGTCCGCAACGAGAATCCGTACCCGTTTGTCCGCCCCGTCCATGATGTATCGAGAAGAAATCAGCCTTTCGGTCGGCGACCAGCGACGCCGACCCAGTCAGCATGGAGTGTAAGAAGGTTCAGGCAAACCGGCAATGGCACTATCGGGCAGCGGGATTGCCCGAAGGTGCCATATCGGGTTTCACCGGCTCACCTCGCCTACCCGCCCGCCGTCCCACCCCCCTCACTCGTCGGGGACCAAATGGTGGTTGACGGCAAAGAGGGCCAGCTCGAGCCGGCTCGAAACACCTACCTTATCGAAAATGTTGGTGAGATGATGCTTGACAGTTCGCTCGCTGATTGAAAACTTTTTGGCAATCTCGCTGTTCGAATAGCCGGCCACAATCGCCGAGACGATCTCCAGCTCGTGAGGCGTAAGCCCAAAGTTCTTACGCTTGGCATCCTTCGCCGCTCCCGCCATGCGGTTGCGCAGAACCTGGACGAGGCTGGAAACACTCTCGTGGCCCACCCAGTACTGCCCGGCCATCACCGTGCGGATGCTCTGGAGCAGCAACCGCGTGGCCGATTCTTTCAGGACGATCCCGCGGGCGCCCAGTTGCAGGGCCTCGACGATCTGGCTATCGTCAATGGCTGCCGACAAGACAATGGTGCGCACGTCGGAGCATGTAGCGGCAAGAGCCCGCAAGGCCTCAAGACCGGTCTGCCGGGGCATGGCCAAGTCCAGCAGCAACACGTCTGGCTTCAGCTTTTGCGCGAGCGCCACGGCCGCCTCCCCGTCTCCTGCCTCGCCCACCACGCTGAAGCCCGGCTCGGCCTCCAGCAGCTTCCGCAATCCATCCCGAAAGATCGGGTGGTCGTCGGCGATCAGAATGCGAACCTCAGGAGCGCTAGCATCCATCGGGCCGTAGCGTACGGGTTGGATCCTGGGAAAAAGGTTAGCACACCAACAGTCTAACCAAACTAGTTCGTTCTCAACACTTCAGTTTGCCGGCAACGTGCCTCCCGGTAGCCGACTTTTGACCTCAGTACAATAGCACAATGAATGGCCGCTCGCCACAGCCCTCGGGCGCCGCTTGGACTACCGCCCGGGTTGCATCTAACCTCCTGCCAAATCACTGCTTGCCGGATTCGGCTGAGGCCGCCCCGAAGCGTCGCCAACCCCTCCGGCCCTTCTCCATGCCCTCCCCCGGGCCGGTTTTGGTTTTTATTCCAGCCGCAAGTAGCTCTCCAGTTCCGAAGCGGTGAATCCAACGAGTTCCGGCTCAATCGCCGCCACCAGGCCAGTTCGGGCGTAAATGGTTTGCCGGACCACTCGGGCGAGTCTCATCACATCGTCCGCCGTGGCCCCGCCTTGGTTTAGCAAAACCAAAGGCTGAGAGGAATTGACTGCCGCGCCCCCGATTCTGAAGTTCTTGAGCCCACAAATGTCCATTAAGAAGGCCGTCGGAATCTTGATGCGGTCGGCGGCGGGAACGCAAGCCTCGCGCAACCGCAAAAGCGCCTCCGCGCCAAACTGCCGGTGGATCCGCCCTTCCAGCCGCCGGTATTGCTCGCCGCTGAGGAAGATGTTCTTAAAAAACGAACCCGCATTTCCCCCTTTCTCCTCGCGAGGAAAAGGAAACTTGGCATCGCGGATGGCGACGATGGCCTCCCGAACCTGACGGAGGGTCGGCTCAGTCACGCCCCGATTCTGAAACCAACGCCGGACGTCCGGATAACCGAGGTTGGGCCGTCCCTGCTTGAGAAGCCGCACGGTGATGCTGAAGATAAACCACTCGCCCTTGGCGGAGGTATTGAAGATACTGGTTCGATAAGCGAACCGGCAGTCGCTCGCGGTGACGTTCCGCGCGGCGCCGCCGGTCATCCCTCCCACCTCCGCCGTCTCCAACACATCGCTGATCTGCTGGCCGTAAGCGCCGATGTTCTGCACAATGGCCGCTCCCGCGTACCCGGGGATATGGGACAGGTTCTCGATGCCCCACCATCCGCGTTCCACAGCGTAGGCTACCGCCGCGTCCCATATCTCGGCCGCCTGGATCCGGATCGAAACAAACTCGCCGTCTTCGCGCACGACCTCGATCCCCTTGCGTACCGGATGCAACACCAAGCCCTCAAATCCGTGGTCGCTAATCAGAACGTTACTACCCCCGCCAAGCACGAAAACGGGCAGGCGCTCGAGCCGCACCAGGGCCAAGCTGTCCAGGAGGTCCTGCGGGCCGTTGATTTCCGCCATCAGCCGTGCGGGACCGCCGATTTTAAAGGTCGTGTAGGGCTTCAGCGGTTCGTGTTCCCGAAGGCAGAGGTTTGGGTAGGGGGGAACCATAAACAGAACGGGATCGGCCTCGACAGGGGAGTCCGAAGGCCAAAAATCACCCGTCTTCGAACCTCCGTCGGCCCGAGTTTACTGAACTCTCCGCTCCTTCCCCGCCCAATACTTTTCGCGCAGAACCTTCTTGAGGATCTTCCCCGTCCCCCCCTTGGGCAGGCTCTCCACAAACTCGACGGACTTCGGCACTTTGAAGCCGGCGAGATACCGGCGGCAGTGATCGAGGAGCTCCGGTTCCCTCGAGGTGTGGCCGGGCCGAAGGACAACCAAGGCTTTGGGCACCTCTCCCCAGGTATCATCGGGCACGGCGATGACCGCGCATTCCAGCACCGAGGGATGCTCGTACAGCACCCGCTCGATTTCGGCGGTGGCAATCTTCTCTCCGCCCGACAGCACCATGTCTTTCAACCGATCGACGATCAGGATGTAGCCCGTTGGTCGATCGTCGCCAAATCCCCGGTGTAAAACCAATCGTACCGGATCGCTCGCGCTGTCTCTTCGGGCTGGCGCCAATACCCGCTCATGACCACGTCGCCGCGCACCGGCACCTCCCCGATCTGCTGGCCGTCGGGCCTCACGTCGCGGCCTTGGGCATCCACAACCCGCACCTCGGACCCGACGAAAGCGTAGCCGGCCGTAGCCTTCCGCCGCAATTGGGTCTCCGGCGGTTCGCCGGCCAGATGTGCCTTGATGGCGGCGAGGGTAATCACGGGCGACGTCTCCGTTAAGCCGTAACCCCCCAATCGCCACACAGCCAGGAATTTTCTGTTCGACCTGGCGAATCAGGGCGGTGTTCGTCGGCGCCCCGCCCATCATGGCGGCTTTAACACTCGCCCGATCATACCGGTGGAAGTCAGGATGGTTGATGAGCGCGATGACCATGGTCGGAACCATCTGCAATCTCGTCACCCGTTCGCGCTGGACGAGCTCGAGCGCCACCGCCGGATCAAACTTTTTCATCAGCACGTGGCGGCCGCCGGTGAGCGTCACCATATGGGGGATGCCCCAACTGTTGACGTGAAAAAGGGGGACCGAGTAGAGCGCGACTTCGTCGTCGGCGCAGCGCAAGGCCAGCGCCGCATACAGCGCATGCAGGTAGAGATTGCGATGGGTCAGCATCACACCCTTGGGATGGGCCGTGGTGCCGCTGGTATAAAACAGCTCGGCGACGGAGTTCTCGTCGATCGCCCGGTAGTCCACTTCGCGCGGGCCGGCAGCCGCCAGCTGTTCGTCGTAGGTTTGCGGATAAGCCCATGGGGGGCGGGCCGGATCCGTGTGCCATCGCAGAGCGATGAAGTGCTCGACCGAGCTTGCCCGCTGCCGCAGGCTCTCGACGAGCGGAATCAATTCAGGATCAAAGAAGAGGAGGCGGGGTTCAGAGTCGCCTAAAATGTAAGCCAGCTCCTCCGCGCTCAGCCGGATGTTCAGCGGCAGCAGGATGGCGCTGATCTGCGGCACGCCGAAGTAGGCTTCCAGAAGGCGGTGACAGTTGAAACTTAGATAGGCCACGCGGTCACCGGCTTTGAGCCCGAGCCGAACCAGCGCGTCGGACAGCCGATCCGCCCGTTCGGTGAACTCGCGATAGGTGAAGCGTGAGTGGCCGCAGACGATCCCCTTCTTCGCGCCAAAGATTCGCGCCGCGTGGCGCTTGAAGCGGACTGGAGTCAGGGGAAGAATCATGCAGCATACCCTCGAGGGGCGTTCCCGCCCATCCAACCGGGAAGGACTATACCACCCGCGTTTCGGTTTGAAAATCCGGCGGCCTTCACGGCCAAGCCGGCCATGCTATGATGGTCGCACGTCATCGCCCGATTCAGCTGGGGAGCTGGGCGCGCCGAGGAACACCCCTGATTGCGGCGGAAACCAGGGAGCTGCGACGGTTGGAGAGTGTTGAAGACCAATGGACTGCGCGGGAATCCTTGCCTTCGCCGATCAGCCCGGCGCCTGGCGGCGCGAATTGTCTCACGTCCTCCATCTGGCTTGGCCGCTGGTCCTGGCCAATGTCGGATGGATGGCCATGGGCATTGTGGACACCATGATGGTGGGCCGCCTGAGTGCCGAGGCCATCGGGGCGGTGAGCCTGGGCGGAATCCTTTTTGGCACCGTGGCCTTCTTCGGAGTCGGACTTCTTGCCGGTCTCGAGACCCTGGTGCCACAGGCTTTTGGGGCGGGCAACTTTGAAGATTGTGATCATTCGTTGTGCAACGCCATCTTTCTCAGCGCGCTTCTGTCAGCTTGTCTGATGCTGCTGGTATGGTTGCTGGTCCCCTTTCTGCCTCGAATCGGAACCAGTCCCTCAGTGCTGCAGCAGGCTATCCCGTATATGAACGCCTTGAACTGGGGCTTGTGGCCGACACTCGTTTTCTTCGCCTTCCGGTCGTACCTTCAGGGCATGAACCAGGTCCGCCCCATCATGTTTACGCTGGTGACCGCTAATTTGGTGAACGCCGGCGGCAACTGGGTGTTGATTTACGGTCATTGGGGATTTCCCGCCATGGGTGCCGAAGGATCTGGCTGGTCGACGACCGTGGCGCGAGTTTATATGGCCGGGGTTTTGGCGGTTTACGCATTGTATTACAACCGCCGCCATGGCCTCGGCCGGCTCGAGATCCGTTTCGATGTGGACGCCGCGCGCTTGCGCCGCCTGCTCGAGCTGGGACTTCCCGTCGGTTTACAGATCACGCTGGAGGTGGGCGTGTTTGCCGTAGCGACGGCGTTGATCGCCCGGCTGAGTCCGGTGGCGCTCGCCGCCCACCAGATCGCGCTCAATCTGGCCAGTCTGACCTTTATGGTTCCCCTCGGCGTGGGATCGGCGGCCGCTGTCCGCGTGGGGCAAGCCTTGGGCCGAGGCGACGTGCACGGAGCAGCGCGTTCCGGCTGGGCGGCGCTCGCCTTGGGAGCCGCCTTCATGGCTTCGGCAGCGCTCGCGTTTCTGTTGTTTCCGCGCGCCTTGGCTCGGGCTTTTACGCCCGAGGAACCGGTGATTAACACGGCGGCCTCGCTCTTAATGGTAGCCGCGTTCTTTCAGTTGTTCGACGGATTGCAAGTGGTGGCGACAGGGGCGCTGCGGGGCGCCGGGGACACCCGCACCCCGATGGTTTGTCACCTCTGCGGCTATTGGATTCTTGGCCTGCCGCTGGGATATCTCCTCGGTTTCCGGCTGAAGCTGGGTGCCGCAGGCTTGTGGATGGGACTTTGCCTCGCTCTAATCCTCATTGGCTCCGTCCTGCTGCTCGCGTGGCACCGCAAGGTGCCGGCGCTGGCCAAGTCACTGGTGGCGGCGTAAGCGCCGGGGTCCGGTCACTTGCGGCAGGGTTGGCGAGCGCCGGATAGCACCGTTTCTGGTAACATTGATAAAATTCCGCTGCCGGCGCGGAGGGGGCGGCGGGCCAGTCACCGGGCGGCGTCGCCGCCAGGTCAAGCGGCAGCGCACATCCCTTCGATGGGGCACAATCAAACGCGTATGGCAACCAAAATCCACTTCCTGCAGGGCGATATTACCGATATGGCCGTCGATGCCATCGTGAACGCCGCCAACACCGATTTGTTGCTGGGCAGCGGCGTCGCGGGCGCGATTCGCCGCAAAGGCGGGGCGGCGGTCGAACGGGATTGCGAGCGCCGCGGTCCGATTCCGCTCGGCGAAGCGGCGGTGACGACGGGCGGCAACCTTAAGGCCATGTACGTGATTCACGCCGCCAGTATGAGACTGGGCGGGCGAACCACGGCCGAATCATTGCGGCTGGCCACCCGCAACAGCTTGTGGCGGGCGGAAGAGAAGGCGTTTAAGACGATCGCCTTCCCCGCCATCGGTACGGGCGTGGCAGGATTTCCGATGGAGGAGTGCGCGCGGATCATGCTGGAAGAGGTACTCGAGCACCTGAAATCACGGACGAGCCTGGAACATATCTATTTCGTGCTCTATGACGAAGCGGCTCGCCGGACATTTGAGGAAACGTACCGGCGGCTCACCTCCGCCGAGCGGCAGAACGCCAGCTAGCCGGCCGTATACGGCTTCTGGATATACTTGTTGGCGAGCTCGAGCGCTCCTTGGGTATCGTCGTTGGTTTGCAGAGCGCGCTGGTATTCGTTCAGTGCGCGATCGCGCTGGCCGGTGGCGTCGAAGATCTCCCCCAGCATCAGATGGCCCCAAACCTCTACCCATTTGGGCTGCAAGTCCCCGGCCAGCGCCGCACGAAACTCCTCCATGGCCGCATTGTAATTGTGCAGGCGGAAGAACTGCTCGCCGATGCGGTAGTGGGCCAGTGAGCTGTTCTTATTCAGCTCCAGGACTTTGCGATATTGCTCGATGGCCTGCAGGTAGGCCTGCTGCTGCACGAGCTGGTCGCCGCGCGCCATCTCCACGGCAATCTTCGTTTGGTCGTCATATTTAAGAATTTGGCTGCCAGGGTCGATGACGACGCGCTGGGGGCGGGTCACCGTGTTGATGGTAAAGTCGGCGGTAGTCCCGACCATGTCGACGCGCTCGTCAACCGGCCGCCGGCCTTCGGTGTAAACGCGAACATCGACGGGCATCCGAAAGATGTCGAGGTCCTGAGTGATCTTGCCCACCACCTGGTAGCCGGTTTGGGTGCGATAGACGGCCCAGGTGCGCTTGAACTGGGGCACGCCCGTCGAGTCGACCCATTGGGCAAAGAAGTATCTCAAATCCTGTTTGCCGGCCTGCTCGGCCAGTTCCTCAAACTGACGCGTCGACACCGATTTCCAAGCGTACTGTTGGGCCAGGTTGCGGAGCGTCTGCGTAAACGCCCCGTCACCGATGACCCACCGGAGCATGTGGAACACCATGGCCCCTTTCTTGTAAACGATGGATTCGTATTCGGGCGTAAAGGGGTGGAGACGGTCGGCCTGGGCAATCGGGGCGACGTCCTCGTGGGTCAGCGCGTCCACCTCCACCTCGTGCATGGTATCTTCAAACGCTCCTTCGCCGGCGGCCTCTTCCACGTACATTGCGGCCGCGTAGGTGGCCAGTCCCTCGTCGAGAAAGGCGTCATCGAGCGTGGCTGGACTCACCAGACACCGCCACCACTGGTGAGAGATCTCGTGGGCCAGCAACTGATAATTGACCGGGTTCGAAAACCCGCGGGAAGCCAAAGCGACGACGCCCGGAGCCGAATATCCCCCCACCGTCCCATTATCGATCTCGACCAGCGCCAGGTGGGACTCCGGCAAGGGCCCGAACTTGTCCGAAAAAAACGCCACAATCTTCCCCGCTGTCTCGCCATAACTTCCCGCCAGGCCAGCGTGGCCCGGCTTCAAATACAGCGTGATATCGGCCCCCGCGGCCACGGCCGGCTGAATCTCATATCGGCCGGCAATCACGGTCCCGGGAAACGAATTCCGGTTGTACTGAAAGGCATAGACAAGGCGATCGCCGTCGTGGACCGGCGCCGAAGCCCGCCCCGAGGCGATCACGGTTTCGCCGCTCGGCACGCTGACGGTTACACTCGCCGAGAAGCGCTCCAGGCCGTCGCCATAAACCGGAAACCAGTCGCTCGGGTAAAGCAGGTAGGAACCTTCCGGACCGATGTAGGCTAGCTTCAATCCCTCGACTGGACTGCCTTGCTCGGAGGCCAGCGCTCCCCCGTATTCGACCGTAATCGAGGCGGGCCGGCCGACGGCCAGGGAGGCCGGAAAGGAGAGATTCAGCAGCAAACCGTCCTGTTGGGCCGTCACCGCCCGCCCCGAGGCGTCAGTGACCTTC
Source organism: Acidobacteriota bacterium (assembly GCA_902812365.1). Classification (GTDB taxonomy): domain Bacteria; phylum Acidobacteriota; class Terriglobia; order UBA7540; family UBA7540; genus CADDZC01. The sequence continues at coordinate 56,100 of CADDZC010000008.1, forward strand.
TTGACCTTCAAAGCGCTGTCCAGATTGAAACTGGCGCTCGTCAGGTCAACCGCCGGCGTAAAGTCGACGCGTACCTTGGCCGCCAGCATGTGAGTCTCGGGATACAAATCGGCCCGAATGTCATAGTGCGTGACATGGAGACGCCCGGCGTTGGCGGCCGAGCTCACCTGGGCCGGGACAGGCAGCGTGACGGCCAGCAGGAAAAGGACAAGACCGCCGCCCCAGCGACCGATGACCAGCGCGGGTTTACGGCCGGCGAACGGCGAGCCCGGCAGGCGGCTTAATAAAGAGGCAATCCACCGCACCGCATCGACTGTCATACCGTCGTCCCCTGCCCCGGGTTATACCGTCGCGACGAGCTCTCCTCTACTTCGATTATTCGCCGGGCAAACGCGTTGTATCCTTCGCTGGTTAGAGGCTCAAAAAATCGCGCCGGAGGCGCCCGCTCGGGCGAACCAGCCCGCGGAGTCGTGGCTCCCGAACCGGGTCGTGCGCCGCGCGATTTCCATAGTCGGCAATGGTCCCGGGATTGTCAAGCTCCACAGCTCGCTCGATTCCCATGACCCCCTTCGTCCCTGGAGCCCGGCGAGTTCCGTCCGTGATACAGTAACCGTGTCGTATCCTGGAACATCCGGGGTTATACGCCTTGGCTGCTTCGATTCTTGAAACCCGTCTCGACTCGCACTCGCCCGATTTCCAGAGAAACACCCGGCGCATGATCGAGTTACTGAGCCAGATCAAGACCCAGGAAGAAGAAATCCGCCAGGGGGGTGGCGACAAGGCCATCGAGTCGCAGCATCGGAAAGGAAGGCTGACGGCCAGAGAGCGCATCGCCCGACTCCTGGACCCCGAAACCCCTTTTTTCGAGCTGGGCCTTTACGCCGCCCACGAAATGTACCAGGAATGGGGAGGCGCGCCGGCCGCCGGCGTCGTCGCCGGCCTCGGCCGGGTTCACGATCGCCTGGTGATGGTGATTGCGAACGACGCGACGGTCAAGGCGGGCGCGTTTTTCCCGATGACCGCCAAGAAAGTGATCCGCGCCCAGACGATCGCTCTCGAGAATCGCATCCCGACCATTTACCTGGTGGATTCGGCGGGAGTCTTCCTACCGCTCCAGGAGGACGTCTTCCCAGACACCGACGACTTCGGTCGCGTCTTCCGCAACAACGCTGTCATGTCGGCGATGGGCGTCCCTCAAATGACGGCGATTATGGGGATGTGCGTGGCGGGAGGAGCCTATCTGCCGGTGATGTGCGACCACGTGCTGATGACGGAGGGGAGCGGATTGTTTCTGGCCGGACCCGCGCTCGTGCAGGCCGCCATCGGCCAGAAGGTCTCGGCCGAAGAACTGGGCGGAGCCAAGATGCACGCCCGCGTCAGCGGCACGGTGGACTTCCGCGAGCCGGATGACGAAGCGTGCCTGGCGCGGGTTCGGGCGCTCGTCGATAAAATGGGTCACCGGCCCGGCGCCCCGTTTAGCCGCCAGCCCTCCGAGCCGCCAGCGTACCCGGCCGAAGAGATTTATGGCATTTTTTCGGCCGACCCCGCCAAGCAGTACGATATGCATGAGATCATCGCCCGCATCGTGGATAGCTCGGAGTTCGACGAGTATCGCGCTGAATACGGCCAGACGATCCTGTGCGGGTATGCGCGGGTCGGCGGCTGGGCCGTGGGCTTGGTCGCCAACCAGAAGAAGCACGTCGCGGTGACGGTGCGCGGCACGGACGAGAAGCGCATCCACTTTGGCGGAGTGATCTATACCGAATCGGCCGAGAAGGCGGCCCGATTTATTCTGGACTGCAATCAAAACCTCGTGCCTCTCGTGTTTCTCCACGACGTCAACGGCTTTATGATTGGGAAGGAAGCCGAGTGGAGCGGCATCATCCGCGCTGGCGCCAAGATGGTGAATGCCGTCTCGAACAGCGTCGTCCCTAAGATTACGGTCATTTGCGGCGGCAGCTTTGGCGCCGGGCATTACGCGATGTGCGGCAAGGCTTACGATCCGCGGTTTATTTTCGCCTGGCCCACGGCCCGCTACGCGGTGATGAGCGGCGAGTCGGCGGCCGCGACGCTGGTGGAGATCAAAGTCAAACAATTGGAGCGGGAAGGAAAATCTCTGAGCCAGCGTGAGCAAGAGCAGCTCTACGAGTCGGTCCGCGCCGCTTATGAGCACCAGATGGACCCGCGGTACGCGGCCGCCCGGCTCTGGGTGGACGCGATCATTGACCCGGCGGAGACGCGCGAGGCGCTGATCTGGGCGCTCGAAGCGGCCGCCCTCAACCCCGAGGTGCGGGAATTCAAAACCGGAGTCTTGCAGACCTGATAGCATTTTTTGGCTAAGGCGGCCGGCCCCAACCATGGAAAGCGTCAAGATCATCGAATGCCCCCGCGATGCCTGGCAGGGCTTGAAACGCGTGATTCCGACGGACGCTAAGGTTGCCTACCTGCGGCGTCTGATCGAAGCGGGTTTTCGCCACCTCGATGCCGTCAGCTTCGTGGCGCCCCAGTACGTTCCCCAAATGGCGGATAGCGAGCAGGTGATCGAAGGGCTTCGCGAGAGCGGAGCCCTGGGCGGGGGAGATGGCCAGCGAGCCGTGGAAGCCCGAGGGTGGCCGGCGGGCTCAACGCCCGAGATTATCGGCATTGTGGTTAACGAACCGGGCCTGGAACGGGCGTTGAAGGCTCGCGGCCTGACTACTGTCGGGTATCCCTATTCCATCTCCGCCCACTTTCGCCGGGCCAACGCCAATATGTCGAAGGCGGAATCGCAAGCGCTGGTCGAGAAGATGCAGTCTGCCGTCTCGGCCCCCGACGCGCCCATCCGCGGCCTGATCGTTTACATCTCGATGGCCTTTGGGAACAACTACGGCGAGCCGTGGGGGCCGGAGCTCGTCGAAGAGGCTCTGCTGTGGCTCCGGTGCATTGGCGTGCGGCAGGTTTCACTCGCGGATACCATCGGGACAGCCTCGCCCCGCCAAGTCGGCGAGCTCTACGCGGCCGTGAAAGCGGCCGCCGCCGGCATTGAACTCGGTGTGCACCTGCACAGCCGGCCGGAAGGGGCAGCGGAAAAGATACTGGCCGCCTACGAGGCCGGATGCCGCCGCTTCGATTGCGCGCTCACCGGCCTTGGCGGCTGCCCTTTTGCCGGAGACCACCTGGTGGGAAATATCCCGACGGAAATTGCGGTCAGCACGTTGTCGGCGTGCGGAATTGAGACGGGCATCGAACCGTGGGCCCTGCTCGCCGCCTTGGAAGCCACCCAGGAGATTCGGCAGAAGTACGCGGAGGCGTAACACCGCCAAGGGACGGGCCGTGACGTACCATACTTTGAAGCTCGCGTACGACCAGGAGCTCGCCACTGTCACCTTGAACCGCCCCGAGAAACGCAATGCGCTCTCGCTCGACATGATGGACGAACTGCAAGCGGCGCTGGACGGGATCGAGGCCGGCCCGGCCCGCGCCGTGATCCTGACCGGCGCCGGCCCGGCGTTCTGCGCGGGAATGGACCTCGCGGCCTTGCGCTCCGCTCCGCCCCCCGGAAACCCCGCCGTTCCGGACGACTCTCGCCGCGCCGCCCAGCTGTTCCGGCGGATTTACAGCTTCACCAAGCCCCTCATCGCCGCCGTCAACGGCCCAGCTCTGGCGGGAGGCTGCGGCATCGCCACGCTGTGCGACTTCACGCTGGCATCCCCCGAGGCCAAGTTCGGGTACACGGAAACCCGCATCGGATTCATGCCCGCCCTCGTCGCCGTGTTTCTCGTCCGCCAGATTGGGGAAAAGCGCGCCCGCGAGCTGCTGCTCTCGGCGCGCGTCTTCGAGGCTCGAGAGGCGCAACGCCTGGGGCTGGTGGATGAGGTCGTGGCACCGGGCATGCTGATGGAACGCGCTCGCGAGCTGGCCAGCCAGCTCTTCGAACTGAGCCCGACGAGTCTTGCGTCCACGAAGCGCCTGCTCGCGCGGCTGAGCGCCGACCAACTTGACCGCGAGCTGGAGATAGCCCTCGGGGAAAGCGCCCGTATCCGCTCCACGGCCGATTTCCAGGAGGGCCTGGCGGCCTTCTTTGAGAAACGCAAACCCGCCTGGACGCGCCCGCGCGGCCCCTCGCCCCGGCCCTAGCTCCAGACTCCTACAAGCGATTGGGCTAGTATCCTCCCGGCCCCGAAGGGGCAGAAGCCCTCATGACAGCCAGCGGCAGCCGGGCGAAAGCCGCGCGATTCGCCAGCGGATCGAGCACGTTGACCTGCATCCAGTAGCGGCCGGGCGGAAACTGATCGAGCGGGATCTTAACCAGGTACTGCGTCTGATCTTTGGAAGAGGACTCCACCTGTCCCGTAAAACGGCCGGCTTCCGAGGTTTTGACCGTCCGCGGAAGAAAACGAGGGCAACCGCGGAAGGCGCGGCCGAAACTTCTCGACTTCCCTCCGAGCCCGCCCGCTTCCCGGGCCTCGGGGGGATATGATTCCAGGTAGACGTAAAGGTTCTGGTTGGTGCGAAGAACGCGGGTGACACTGGGTAAAATCATGAAGCCGCCCCAAGCGAGCGTTGTGCCGGCCGCGACTGAGGATTAGAACGCCGGCGGCCCGCCACGTTTGGTTGTGGGTGAGCGATGGGAGGGTGTCATTGAGGCCGGCGAAATTGGTGAAGTTCAGGATCGGCAAACCCCAGTCCAACAGATTCTGCGAGACTCCTTGAATGCCTAACTGGCCGGAGATGTCTTGCTGAAAGGCGAAAGGGTTCAACAGCGAGAGACGCTGGCGGTTGAGGTTCAGCGTGAGGCGGTTAACCGCGTGAGGCGAAAAGTTGTGAATTTCGCCGAGGTTGACGTTCTGGCTGCGGGATGACCGGGCGCTCGTCGGCGCCGGAAAGTTGGATGCTCCGCGCGAGCGGGAGGAACTGAAAAAGTAAAAGATATTCACATTATTTTAAGACGAAATCTAATGCCCAACACGAACCATCAAACGGTCGCTCGCTCCCGCCATCTCGGCGCGACGAGGTGTCCACCCCGCTTGACTAACCAGACGAAAAGACCCCGCTTCCGGTTGCACCTAATTTTGGCGTAACCGGAGCGCTCCCCTTTACGTTTATGGTTACATCAGGAGGTGGACATGAAAAGACAGATTCTTATCAGCATGGTTGCCGCAGGAGCGCTCGCTGCCCTGGGCGCTTGGGCGCAGAACCAACCACAGGGCCCCCCCGAAGCGGCGGGCCGCGGCCAGCGTATGATGGGCACCATCACCGCGGTGGGAGTAAATCAGTTTACGATCAAGAAAAGGGACGGAACATCCCAGGTTATCCTCGTGAACGGCCAAACTCAGATCAGCGAAGGCCGGCGGCAAAATCGGAAAGCCATTCAGCTGGAAGATTTGAAAACCGGCGACGGAGTATTTGTGATGGGCCAGCCGGATGCCAGCCAACAGTTTGTCGCCTCCGTGGTGCATCGCATTCCAGCCGCCATGATGGAATGGTTGGAGAGCAATCGCGGTGGCCGGGCGTTTGGTCAGGTCGAGTCCATTGACGGTAACCAGATTAAGGTTCGCAACCGCCAAGGCGAGCAGACCATTACCGTGACGGACCAAACCGCTTTCGCGAAGGACGGCCAGCCGATCTCGCTCAAGGACCTCAAAATCGGCGACCGCATCTTCGCCATTGGGGAGGAATCGAACGGCCAGTTCACGGCGGCTCGGGTCGTGACCGGACAGTTCGGCGGCCGCGGATATGGTCGACCGGGTCGAGGGCAAGGGGGACCGGCGCAGAACCCTCCCCAAAACAATCCGTAAGGCCCAAAAGAACGGTCAACGGCGCATGAACGCGGCCGCCCGGCCCCCCGAGAGCTGGGGCACGGCCGTCACCACTGGAGCGAGTCCCGAAGTTTCATGAGACGACTGCGGTCGAGTTGCGGGCGTGCAGCCTCGTCGGAGCATGCTCGAAACTCGCCGCGGCCGTCCAGGCTCCACTCGAACCGTTCCAGTGACCGATCAGCGGCTACGAACGGATGAGCCTCCAGCGCTAAGTAGCTGCCGTGGCACAAGATAAGATGGGCACTGGTGGCGCAGGCGGCCATGTAAGCGAATGCTGCGTCACTTTCCCAAGGTCCGAGCTTCCATGGTTTGCCAGGCCGTGCAAAGGCCACAACGCATTGGCTTTGGCGGTCAGTGTAGCGAAATCCGGCAGCCGCGGGGTTGGCTGCATCAGCCCGGATTCGCGTCAGGTTTCCCCAGGTTTCATCACAATCCTTTGAGACCTGCCGAACAGGCATCAAAATGACTGTAAATTCAGCCGGCACAGTCACTTGGAGCCGATAAGTGAGCACCGGAGCGGACTCGGCGACCCCATAGACCGGCGACACCTCCCCCTCCTCAATATGTTCCACCCAGCCGTGCCCTTCGACGGGCAGGAACACTAAACCGCCATGGGGCTCCGACGAGTCTTCGGGCCATGCCACCGTGGCGCGCCCGCCGCATTTTCGCAGCCGGAGCCCCAGGCCGAGGTGCCAGCGTAACTCAAGCTGATGCAACCCTTTACCTTCAGCCACGTCTCTCACCCACCACCGCCCGCACGGCTCCCGAAACACCCATCGCCGGTGCAGGACGGGGTCGGGTAACCGCCGGTATCCATCATGGCTGCCGGCGAAGAGGTCAAAGCTTTTTCCCGCCACCCACATTTCCGCCCGGGGTTCCGGCATGGTGCGCCACCCGAAGGGCCCCGCCCGTTCCCCCTGGCTCCATCGGTCGACCCGGAGCGTGCTGTGCGCCCCGGTACCCCGAAACGCTTCTCGTTCTCGGCCGGTAGCCGAGACGTAGCCATAGGTTCCAGGATCCGCCAGCCATTCCCGCCCGTTTACGACCAGGTGAACACTGAGGGCGTCGGCGTGGGCGTGGCCGCGCGTGCTGCTGGTGGCCGATCCTGCCTGGATCACCAGCCGCCGGGGCAGGGGTTTCGAGCCCGCCAGGACGTAAAGGCCGCTTTGCGAGAATCCGCGAGACTGGGCACAGAGCTCTCGCGTCTCGAGATCATCGAACGCCTTCAGGCCCTCCGGCCCAAGAAGCCAGAGCGACTCCTCGCGCCAGCCGCCCGCCGCGGCCTTGAAGTCGGCGCGGCGGAACAGCACGGCTCCGGTCGCCAGCGGATCGAGCAGGTGCTCGGCGCGGTTGCGCTGAGGGTCAAAGAGCCGCCCGCCGTCATCGTCCCCGAAGCGCGGGGGAGGACCGCCGTAGGCTAGCGCCAGAAGAACCTCCAGCATGGCCAGCAGGCGGTCGTCAAAAATGGGCGGAATGGCGATGCCGTTGGCGGCGGCCAGCAAGCGGGCGTGAAGGAAAAGGTCGAGCGCGTAGACGTGATAATACAGCGATTGCTCAAAGTGCAGGCCGTCGCGCCGTACCTGCCTCCCCGCCTCCCGAAGCATCACTCGCCAGCCCAGATTACGCCAGCGTCGCGCCGTCGGAAGGCTTGGATCCACAGTGCCGATGAAAAATAGCCCCACGGCCTCGCCCAGCAAATGCGTGTTGGGCGAGAAGTAGGTGGAAAGATACCGCTCGATGTGACGGCCGCTCAGAGCGAGCGCCCGCCGCCAGGCCGGCTCAAAGTCCCGGGGCACGGCGGGAGACCCGGCCAGCAACTGTTTCATCCAAATCCAAGACAGGCTGCGGAGAGCCACTTCGAGGCTGCTTGCCCAGTTGATGCCGAAGGGATAGCGGTTTCGCCTCAGCCAGTGGCGCCACTGACCGAACAACTCGGCGGCAAAGCGTTCTTCGCCGGTGAGGCGATACGCCTTGGCAAGCGTCACCAGATGCTGGTGCCGGTTCAGCTCCCAAATCACCTTGTGGTCTCCGACTTGGTGGAAGTCAAGGTAGCGGATGCGATACCACGCCTTTCGCGGAGCGCGCCGGGCGTGCGCGGCGTCAAGGTGCCAATCAATTTCAGCGCCGTAATCGAGGCCGCGGTAACCGAGCAGGTCAAACTCATGGCGACAGATGCGCTCCGCTTGCGCAAGGATGCGGCCGGCCTCGCCGGGCAGCCGTTCGCGCAACAACCGGGCGATTTCCGGGACTTCGGCGGGGGTGAAGAAAAATCGCCCCGGGGTGCGCGGACGGCCGTCGAGCCGGACCTCAGCGGGCGTCCAGCCGAGCGGATAGGCGACCCAATCCAGGCGCTTCCAGCATTCCTGGGCGCCGCGCGTCTTCAGCTCATCCCACGAAGCACGGTTGAAATGCCCGAGAATCTTGCGAGCTGTGGTGAGCAGAGGCATGTCTCGCGCCTATCGTAGCGGTTTCTGTGGCCGGCCACAATTTCGGCCTCGGTTAACAAATGACTGGATACCACAACAGGACGCGCCAGGGCGCCGAGCGGAAGATCGAGCCGCCTTACCTCCATCATGCTATAGTGTCCTTTGACGCAAGGAGATTTTCGCCTGATTTCTCAGGGCGGGACGGCTTGGCTTGAGTGCGCGAGCCTGGCGAGGTTCTCCTGGCTCGTCCACGCCTTTGGGACGCGCCTGGCGGGGCATGGGCCAGCGTCCGCTTCCGGACTCGGCACCGGCGCCACCGGTCTCGGCGAGCCGAGGAACGCCCCGACCGAGCGCACGGGCCTTCCGGAAGTGCCCGGTGCCACCGGCTTCTCCGTCGCCTCGCTCCAGCAGGTCCATTCGGCCAACATCTACCGAGTCTCGCGCGCCGGCGGCGGCCTGCGCTATCAAGCATTGCCGCCGATCTCCAATGCGCGGTCAATCGCCGCTCGCGGAGCGAGTGTCGCCAGCGCCGGGCCGTTCTGCGGCGACGCGATGATCACCGGCCAGCCCGGTATTCTGCTTTCGATTCGCACGGCGGACTGTTTGCCGATTCTGCTCGTTGATGCCCGCCACGGCGCTGCCGCGGCGATTCACTGCGGATGGCGCGGCGCGCTCACCGGAATTGTTGAGAAGAGCGTGGTGGAAATGCGGCGGGCTTTCGAGTCTCGCCCGGAAGAACTGCTGGCAGCCATGGGCCCTTCGATCCGAGCTTGCTGCTATGAAGTGGGAGACGAGGTCGTCAGTGCCTTTCGTGAGCGACTCGCCTCGGTCGAAGGTCTCTTTCGGATTGTCTCCCAGGCTGCCCTTCCCCCAGATCAACCTCCACGGGAGACGACATCAGCCGCGGAAACCGCGGCCGCCTGCCGTTCTCGAAACGCCCCTCGCCGGCACTTGGATCTGGTTGCGGCCGCCCGCCGGCAGCTCCTCGCGGCCGGCTTGCAGGCGCCTAACCTCTTCGTGGCGGATTACTGTACCGCATGCCGCCCCGACCTATTTTTCTCCTACCGCCGCGAGGGGAACTCCACCGGGCGGATGACGGCGCTGATCGGGATCAGCAACTGACGCCCGGAGCGGTGCCGCGCTCAACCCCACCCTCAGCTCGGAATGGGGAAATCAACCCGCAGACGGCCGGCTTGATTGCAGCGCAACCAGAAAGGGCGGCCCAGCGGATGCCTAGAATTCGGCCAGACTCAACTGGCCGCAGGCGGCCATAATGTCCTGCCCGCGCGATACCCGAATGAAGGTCGGAACGCGGCGCTGAGTCAGCACTCGCTGAAAAGCCAACACGCGCTCGACGGGTGGCGGCCGGTAAGGCAACCCCTCGCCAGCGTTGTAGGGAATCAAATTGACCCGCGAGGGGAGGTTACCGAGCAGGTCGGCGACGCGGCCGGCGTCAGTTTCGGAATCGTTGATGCCGTCCAGCAGCACGTACTCAAAGGTCAGGCGTTCACGTGGTCGCAGGGGGTAACGCCGGCAGGCGTCGATCAGCTCTTTCAGAGAATACTTCCGGCTAATCGGCATCAACTGGGCACGTTGCTCTTCCGTGGAGGCGTTGAGCGAAATGGCGAGCTTCGGGCGCACCGGCTCGGCGGCCAAGTCCCGGATGCGGGGTACGATGCCTGAAGTCGAGACGGTGATGCGGCGGGGCGAGAGGCCACAGCCCTCGGGATCGGCAAGAATCCGGACGACCTTCATGACCGCCGTGAAATTAAGCAGCGGCTCGCCCTGGCCCATGAACACCACGTTCAGACGCGGTGAGGTGGGCCAAGGCGCCGGGGCAGCCGCGCTCGCCCCCTTTCCGGCCCACAAGTGCTGGTCCTCGGCGACCGCCAGCACTTGGCCCAGAATCTCGCCCGCTGTCAGATTCCGTCGGAAACCGAGCAGCCCGGTGAAACAGAATTTACAGTCGACGGCGCAGCCAGCCTGCGCGGATATACAGAGCGTGACGCGTGGCGCTTCCCGTGAAGGGGACAACCCCGGCAGAAGGCGGGCGGAAGGCGCCGCCCGGCTCCGATCCTGCCGTGACGCGATGCGCCACGGCATATAGACGGCTTCCACCGTGACTCCATCTTCGAGCCTCAGCAAATAGCGCACGGATTCGTCGCGAGAGGCGATCCGGCGGACGATGGCCGGATACGCAATCTCGTAATGGCGCGCCAGCTGATGCCGGAAACAACGGTCGAGGTCGGTCAAAGCCGCGAAGTCGCGCACGTGGCGCCGGTACAAACCCTGATAAAGCTGAACACCCCGATAGCGCGGCTGCCTGAAGTCGATCGCGAGTTGATTGAACTCCTGGCGATCGAATCCCAGCAGATTCCGCGGTCGAGTCAGCGCCTCGGCAGCCATGGCCTGTGCCATCCCTTCGTCTTTATTTTATGGTATCACGCGCGAGGGCTGGGGACGGCCGGGATAGGCTGCCGTCATAAAATGATCCGCCGATCCCCCTCGCGCCGCGTCACGCGCTCACGATCCAGATATTCGAGCAGCGGGATCGCATACTTCCGGCTGACCCCGGTCAGGGCTTTAAACGTGGCCACGTCGATGAATTTGTCCTCGGTCTTTCGTTGCGCCAGGGCCTCGCGCAATCGATCCAGAGCCGCGGCATGAAAGATCAGATTGTCCGCCACCCGCACCAGTACCCGTTCGCGCAATAAAATCTGCAGGATTTTCTCTGCCCGTTGGCGGTCGACGGGCAGGGCCCCCAAGACCTCCGTCGCGCTGGGCACGGCGAGCCCGGCGGCTTCAAAGGCCTGGCTGATTTGCTGCTTGGCGGCGGCCTCTTCCGCGGTCAGGGCGATGCTCCGGCCGGCACGGCGAACTACCTCTCCGGCCGCCTCAATTTTGTGCTGGGCGACGGCGGCGTCCAGCGCAGCATTGAACAGCTGGGTGGAGAGCGGGCGGCGCGGTCTGTGCGGCCCGGAGTCGCGCGAGACCGCCGGGAGCACCCCAGCCAGGCGGCCCCGCAAGTCCTCCTTGGCGATGCCCGAGAGCAGCGGGTTGGCTTGGTGGAAATGGTCGACTTGGTCGGCCAGGGCCCCCACCAACGCGTTGAAAACAATCGAATCTGCCCAGGCGTTCGGTGGCTGACCGAGGGGTTTGAGCCTTCCCTTGGCGGCCAGAGATGCGGCTAAGCCCGATACCTCGCGCGGCCGCCGCCCGCTGCGGGCCACGAGAGCCGCAATGGAGAGCTCCCCGGATTCGCGCACCCATAACTCGATGGCCGCCTCGGCGTCACCACGCTCAAGCACCTCGAGACGCTCCCGCACCCGCGCATCGCCCAGACGATGGCGCGGCGGTTGACTATCGAGGATCACGCCTCCGCCCAAAGTCGCCAGAGGAGAGAACTGCCGGATAATGAAACGGTCGCCGGGCAGAAACAACCCCGGCTCCGCTAGGCGCAACTGGGCATAAGCGCGACCGCCGGGTTTCAGTTCACCTCCGTCGAGGAGGGCAACCTCCGCCACCGTTTCGGCTGTCCCGCAGTGAAAGTGGACGCGCGCGCGATGCCGCAAGGGACGTGCGGAGGCAAGAAGCGAGAGAACACAATCCAATTGTCGGGTGGCCGCAAACCAATCGGGATCGGCCAGAACCATGCCACGGGTGATCTCTTTCGCTTCCACGCCGGCGAGGTTGAGCGCCGTGCGCTGTCCGGCTCGGGCTTCGTCGGCCGGCCGGTTATGCACTTGGATACCCCGCACGCGCACGCGCCGGCCCAGCGGAACGACCTCCAACTCAGCTTCCCTTTGCACCCGGCCCGCGATCAGCGTGCCGGTAACAACAGTGCCGAACCCCTTCATCACGAAAGCCCGATCGATGGGCAGGCGAAACGGTCGCTCGGCGGACTTGGGCGTCACGGCCAGACTCAAGCCCCGCAATTCCTCTTTCAGCCGGTCCAACCCTTCGCCGGTTCGCGCGCTGACCGGCACGATCGGAGCCCCATCGAGAAACGATCCGGCAACGAATTCCTGGACTTCGAGGCGAACGATCTCGACGAGATCGCGGTCTGCCAGATCGATCTTGGTAAGGGCGACGAGGCCCCGCTGGACGCCCAGGAGCCGGCACAGATCGAAATGTTCGCGCGTCTGCGGTTTGATCGACTCGTCGGCCGCCACGACCAGCATCACCACATCGATGCCGCTTGCCCCCGCCAGCATGTTCTTGATGAAGTGCTCGTGGCCCGGCACGTCAACAAAGCCGAGCTGGAGATCATCGCCCAAGTCGAGGTGCGCAAACCCGAGGTCGATGGTGATCCCGCGCCGTTTTTCCTCCTCCAAACGATCGGGATCGGTGCCGGTGAGAGCCAGCACCAAGGATGACTTGCCATGATCGATATGGCCGGCGGTGCCGACGATCACATGCTTCATCGAAGCCCCTGCTGGCGGAGAAACTCCTGGCAGCTCTTTGATTATGTGAGCAAGAGCCCTGGGCGAGCAACTGCGCTCGGGACTGGGGCCGGTTCCACGCGGCCCACCGTGTTCGCCGCCGCAGCCCAGGCAACCAAGATCGCCGATGCCGGATTCCAAAGGAGTGAATCGATCAAGGCGTGGAAAGGAGGAAGCGAGAGCGATGAAAAGGGCATGGAAACTTTTGCTGGGAATGACCATCGCTCTGTTGTGCGCGGCGGCACTTGGGGTTGCCAAGTCCGACCAAGTCAACATCATTTATGAAACCCGAGTCGGGAACGGTCCGACGCTCAAGCCGGGAGTATACAAGCTGGCGGTCATTAACGATCCGCAGTCGCCGAAGGTGCAGTTCTACCAGAACGGCAAGCGTGTCGCGGAAGTGCCGGCCAAGCTCGTCAGCCAAAGCAAAAAGAATCCTGAAACCGAGGTGTATTACAACACCGTGGGCAAAGACGACCACGTGCTGACGGAGATCCGGCTGAATGGCTGGACGGAAAACATCATGTTCCCGACTCAAACGGAGGGTTCGAACTCATCGGCCAATCCCGGGTCGATGTGATTGAGGAGCAAGCTGTTCCCTGTTTCCCCTGCAGGCGGCGTGGGTGCCGCCTTTTTTATTCAGGCAGGAGACGTTCCCGAGGCTACTGCAAGGTAAACGACACCGCTTCTTCAGCCCTTTCAGAGCCTTGGGTGACGATAAAGCGCACGGCAATGTCGCCGGGTTCAATCTGAGCCAGGGGTACCGTAGCTACGTACTGAATCCGACCACTTGGGTCGCTCGGCCCGAGTTGAGGCGAGCCACTGCCCATCAATTCGCCATTCCGGCTGAATTCCATCGTTAACCGCGGAGACGCGGCGACGGATGGGTCGGCGTAAATCACCATATAGAACGAAATGAATGGAGAGCTTGATTTACTGATGACCGGGCTGAGAACGGGGGAGATCAGCTTGGTACTCACCAGCAAGGGGTCTGAGGAGTCGGCGGACCCTTCCGCTTCCTTCGCCGCGCGGATGATGATGACGCTGCTGATGCCCAGGGACGTGGATAGGGGTGGCATGATCAGGGTACTCTTGCGGACGCTGATTTTGTTGCTTTCGCCGGTGCCGTCCAGCACCGCTGATTCAAGCCGGTAATACCCAGGAGCCAGATTGAAGTGCTCGGTAGAGATGAAATGGCTCGCTCGAAGGGCATTTAGCTTATCGCTCGGCACGGTAAGAGGAAGTTCGTTCTCGAACCTTTTTACAATGCGGCCGTTCGCATCCTTCAGGAGAGCAACGTAGGAAAGACGGCCTGCAAACTCATCCGATCCGTGTTTCTCGAACGTCAGATCACTAAGCGGTACGTCCATGACCAAGTCGCATATGGGCTGGTTCTGCTGGCCACGAAAATGCATGCCCTCCGCATGGAAAACAAAGCTCTGGGGAGGATGGGACGAACTGAGCGCCTGCAACAACGGAACCTCGTAGGAATGAAGGAGGGCCACTCCGGCTAGGGCAACAGGAAGGGCAAAGTATCCGGAGCGCGACTGAATGCGCAGGTTTTCGCGGTTCGTCTTGACCGTGATGCTGTGAAAGGAGCCGTCGTCGCTGGAAAGGCCCGGAGAGTAGCTGATTTCATAGTAGCTCTCGATGTCTTCAACCAGCTGATGCAAGGGGCCTCGGAGGTCATTCGTGTTCGCAATAAGGACACCTCCCGTCGACGATGCAAGGTTGGCCAGCGTACTCTGCGCGTTGGCGCGGGTGCTTCGGACGCCGGTATCGAAGAGTTGCGCCTCGTCAGGCCGAACCGGTTGGCTGCCGTCGTTAGCTTGCTGGTCCTGGGAAGCCTGGGCGGCCCTCTTCAACGTGTCGATGCTGGATTGATTAGCGCTCCAGGTGGTCAAGCCATGCGTGTCAACTGGGTAAAAGCTGACGTTCGAGCGGTTGGCGATGCTGAGGACATCTTGGAAAGGCTTTTCCATTCCGCGCGGAATCACGAAGCCGCCTTCGGTAAAGTAGAGTACGGTTTTCCTGCCCGGCAAGCGGTATTGCTCTTTAACTGCATCCAGCAAAGCCCATATTTCCAGGCGTCCCGCCTCCGTGATGGCGACTGATTGCTCGTTCTGAATCATTTGCAGCAACATTTGCGCCATGGCGAGGTTGGCCGAATCCGCGTGATTCGCATTCCGTTCCGCGGACTCGGGCCTGGCGCCTTGGCTGTCGATTCGTCCCTGCTCAGATGGCGCGTCACTCGCCTGGGGACCCAACATCTGTTCGAGTTGGGCCCGAACCGCTTCAGTATCCTTGGAAAAATCGGTGCTCTGGCCGCGAGTGGCGCGGTTGATCGCCGCCTTAAGAAGAGCTCGATCGTTGGTGAAGAATTGAAGAACCTCGATCCTATAATCGATCGTCATCACGGCCATATAGACATTTTGGGGAAGCTCCCCTTTCAATAGCTCCAGTGCCCCGCTGCGCGCCAACTGCCGCGCGTCATTGCTAAAGCAGTGAAAGATCAGGGTGACCAGCCGAATCTGGCGCAGGGGATCGAGCCCGGCTCGCGCTCCCCCCGTTCCGACGGCTTCTTCACCCTGAATACGGCGAAAAGACCTGATCTTCACCGGCTGGCCGTTGTCAAATATTTGGAAATCATCGGGCTGCAAATCGGTGACGGCGCGGCCCTTCTTGTCTCGAACCACGACATCGAGCAAAACTTCTTCGGTGGTGGACTTGACGGTCGCTCCCAATGGGGCTGGTCCTTGCAGTGGCTCGGAATCGGCCTTCTGGCCTACGCAGGCAACAATCACCGCTAGGCCCAACGTCATCCCAAACATCCTGTTCATACGCGCCCCTACACCGGCCTCATCTCGTTCGATCCCGACGCACTCAATCCTGGAAACAAACTCTGGCGCTTCATCGTTTGCTGCTTCTCATTGCGGTTTCGACACCGCGACTTCACCTTGTTTTCTCAGCCGCAAGAATTCCACTCGTTGCTTCATGGCATCCTCCTTGCGCCCCGCTTTGGCATAGGCCGCGGCCAACACGAAACGGACCTGGGGTTGCCAGGGGGCCAAGCGAGCCGCGACTTCAAGTTCACGGATACCTCGCGGCAAATCCAAATCGCCCTCTGTCAGCACTTCGCCCAACACCGCGCGAGCGGCGAAGTAGTTAGGGCTGGCGGCGACAGCTTTTTCCGCGTAGGGTAAGGCCGTCTGGTACTGCTTGCGCTTCACGTACTCCCCGGCAAGGCTGACGAGCGCTTGAGGGTGTGCGGGCGAGATGACGAGTTCTTGTTTCCATTGGTCGAGCGCTCGGTCAGGGTCGTCGGCGAGCAACATGGTTCCCACCAGAAAATGAATCTGGGGCGTCCTCGGGTACTTCTGAAGAAGCAAGGCAAGGTCCGCGTCCACGGCCGTGGCGCGGCGGGCGGCGGCGTCACACATGGCCTGGCCCACATCCATTACCAGCTCGCGCTCCAGAGGCGGGAGCTCACTCGGCAGCAGCGGTTTGCGGAGCGCTGCCAGCCCCATGGCCTCGGTGAAGTCGGGACTCTCCTTGCCCTGCCGGACAAAATCAGCAATCACGCCTGTCGCTGCCTCGAACTCCCCGGATCGCGTCAGTAGGAGTGCCAGGTGATACTTGGCCACTTCGTAAAAATCCTGTTGACGGGGAATCCCCAGTTGATCTGCACGCTTTAGATGTACGAGGGCGCTCTCGTACTTCTTCGTTTCAAACTCACATAAACCTAACATCACCCACCCGAGGGCCATTTCGGGCTTGAGACCCGTCACGTGACGGAATGCCGCCTGGCCGTCGGTGAATCGATCCGCCTCGTAATCCAGCATACCAAGGTACCACCATCCCTCCACGAAATCCGGGTTGGCGCGGACTACCTCCTGATACAGCCGCGTTGCCTCATCGGTGCGATCCGCTTCGCGGGCGGCCGCTGCCTGGTTCACGAGAGCGTCGAAGCTCGCCGAGCTCGTGGTGCGGGGCGCCTTCCCGGGTGCTGGAGCTTGGCGACCCAGGCCGGGCGCAGCACGCAGGAGAACGGCAAAGAAAACGAATAACCCGAACCACTTGGCCCCGACGACGGGCGAACGCGCTAGGTACAACGATCTCATGGCGCCGTGGCCCTTTTTTCATTAGCTGACCGGCGAGCCGCCAGCCTGCGGACAACGTCACGCTCGCGGTCGCCATCCGCTTTCCTCTTCTCCCGATAATAGACGGTCGCCAGCGATACGTGGGCCTCGCTGAAATCGGGCGCCTCCGTAACGATCTTTTCGAGATCAGCACCCGCCTTTTCCACTTGACCCATGGCCAGCTCAGCCGACGCGATCTGGTAGCGGACCCCCAGATCGCCGGGGCGTATTTCCAAGGCATGGTGGAGATAGCGGAGCGCCGCGTCGAACCGTTCATCCTGACGGAGCAACACACCCATCTGTAAATTCGCTTCGAAATTATTGGGATCAGCGCGGAGGGCGCGCTCGAAAGCTTCTTGGGCGCGCACCGGGTTTCCCGAGGAGAGCAAGGCCAAGCCGTAATAGGCGTAGACATCCGGCAGGTTAGGGTTCAGTTCGACGGCTCTTTTCAGATCCCGGAGTGCACCGGGAATATCATAGACCCGCAACTTGGTTGTGCCGAGCAGAAGCCGAGCCTCGGCTGAGTCGCCGTTTCGCAGAATCTTGTCGATGACCACCTGTCCCTTGGCCGCCTGCCCGTCGCGAACCAATGCCGTCCCCAGCATATAGATGACCGCTTGATCGTCCGAATGCGTCGGTTCAAGGGGACCTAAAAGATCAATCACCCTCTTGTTATCGCCGAGCCGCAGATAGCAGTCTGCGAGCAGCATAACCGGCCGAAGGTCATTCGGCATTTCCTGATGAACTTTTTTTAAGCTCTCGAGGGCTGGGAAAAGCTGCGCGGTCTTGTAATAGGCAAGGGCCAGATTGAATTCGATCTCAGGATTGGCTTCCAACCGCAGCGCGCGTTGATACTCAATGATCGCTTCTTCGTAACGCCCGGCACCTGCCAGGGCTGCGCCAAGGTCCGACCGCACCGGAGCCACATTGGGGTATTGTTCGAGAAATAAGCGATAATCTTTGATGGCCTGGTCGAGTTTGCCCGCCCGGTGGAGCGACTCAGCCTGTTTAAGCAGATCCTCGGGAGACTGTGTGGCTTGTCCACTCCGGGCGCTTGCGGCCAGCGCAAAAACAGAAAAACCGCACAGCAACCGCGAGATCAAACAAGCTGACACGCGTTCTGCTGTGCAGCTTCCCATGGCTCGGACCGATGACATTATAGCCGCAAAGGCCACGCAGGGCGGACCTGCGTGGCCGCCCTGGCCGCACACATGGGTGCGCCCCCCAACAGATGACCGGCTAGAAGTAGAACTTCACCGCGAATTGGATGACGCGGTTGCCCTGCTTCACTGGCGCAAAACCGAAGGCCGAATTCGTTTGTTTCTGGCCGCCGTTTCCGTCCGAAGCGAAGTTGAGATTCAGGGCGCTCGCACCTACGCCTCCGCCAGTGAACGTCCAGATCGGATGGTTGAGGAAGTTAAAGCCCTCGACACGAAACTCCAGATGCTTGGCCTCCGTAAACTGGAAATTTTTAAAGAGCGCCAAGTCAGTGTTGAAGAACGAAGGACCGAACACTTCAGGCAGCACGATCGGCCCGTTCTGGCCCGGCACCGTGGGAAGTTGAAAGCAGCTTCCGTTCAGGTACTGATGTTGAATCAGGTTTTTCGTCGGATTACAGGTCAGCAGCGGCTGCAGGGGCACCTGGTCAGTTCCAAGAATGGCGAGGTTGGAAATCGCTGACTTGTAGCTATTCTGAACGTTCAGACCTGTCACATTACTCAAATCGTTGAAATTCTCGCCGGTCGAATTAGCCGTCAGGTTGACGCCGCTTTGGAATTGCGTTATGCCGGACAACTCCCAGCCGTTGGCCAAGTGGCTGAGAATCTTGTTCGCATGCGCAGGCTCGGGAAGCTGAACGTAATACGCCGCATTGAAGATATGGCGGCGATCGAACGGCTCGGGGCCATAATCGTTTTGCAGGTTCAACTGATCCTGGCCCACGATGCCCAATGCCTTGCTGTAGGTGTAATTGAGCGTCAGATCGTAACGCTCCTTCTGCCTCACCCAACTCACCTGCAGACCGTTGTAGTTCGATGACAGGTTGTGATTGGCCACGCTGATCGTCTGGTAGATGGGATAGCGACCATACTTGTATTCCCCGCCGCCGGCCAGCGTTGACGGGTCAACACCGACGTTAAAGAGTGTGCCCAGGGGGATGACGTTCGCATTCGTCCCGACGCCGGCCGTATTCAACTGATACCGGCTCCGGTTACCCACGTAGGACGCCTCAAGCAGGGACGCCCACGGCAGCCGCTGGGAAATCGTGACACTGTAACTGGTGGTCAGAGGACTGTGATCGTCCGTCGGGCTCACCGCGCCGGTAGCGAAGGGTTGCGTGCCCGGCACAATCGCCTCGATCTGCGAAAACGACAGGTAGCCGGTGCTGGGCGACTCAATGCCTACGGGCTGATCGAGACCCTGCGTGAACTGCGCGTTGTGATAGTAAAACTGGCCCCATCCTCCCCGCAGCACGGTTTTGCCCGTGCCGAACAAATCGTAGGCCGCGCCGAGCCGCGGAGCCCAGAACAGCGCGCGATTCGGGAACCCGGAGAGCGGCACCTTCGGATCCTTTTTGTGCCAATCAAATCCGGTACCTGAAGATTCAGGCGAGCCGGGTACGTAGAGCGCCGGATTCCACACAGCGAAGCCGTATCCCTGCCGGTCGTACCAGGCTCCGAGATGCGATGCGCGGAGGCCGTAGTCGACCGTCAAGCGCCGGGTTACCTTCCAATTGTCCTGAGCGAAAAGCTCGATGGTGTTATACGCCTCGTTGTGCAGATTATTGAAGTTCTGTTCGCTATATGCGCCCGCGTGCCCGGTCAGCAAGTCTGCATAAGGGTTGCCCGTTCCACCGGCCCAGCTGGCTTCCTGGATCAAGCCGTTGGAGTTCCCGCTGTTCGGCTGGTTGTTGATCACGTATTCGTAGTAGGCTCCAAACTTTGCGGTGTGGGTTCCCCACACTTTCGATAAATTATCGCTGAACGAGGGAAGGTATTTCTTTGAAAAAAGGCCCTGGCTAGGTCCGCCGACCTCGAAGCCGCCTGGATTCAGCATGGTTGGGAACTCGCCCCCCCAACTCGTCACCGAAGGGATCTGCTGAACGCCATTCTTGAAGATGCCGGTGAACGGAATGTTGAGTGCTTTTCGGCTGACTCGATTCGGATCCTTAAACACGTTCGGAAAATCGATGTAGGTATAACCGAACACGAATTCGTTGGACAGCGTCGGGCTGAAAACGTGGGTGAGACTCGTCGAAATCGATTGAGATTGGTTTTTCCCCAGGACCGGCGTAGGATAAGGTACGGAAACTGGATTCCTCCACCACATGGTGACCGGAAACTGCTGTACCTCTTTCTGCAAGTTATAGCGAACGTAAAGCTTCGTGTTGTCACTGATGTTGTAATCGACTCGTGACATCCACTGCCACGAATTCTGGTCGAAGACGGCATCACTCACGTAGTTGTAACCGCCGTTGGCGTTCGGATCGGTATTGGGTAAAGGAAACAGGTTCATCAAGCCCTGACCGGTGGGATCGATGGCCGCGCTCGGAATGATCCCACCCGGATAGGGGGCATTGGGGCCCGATGTCAAAGTCGATTTGAGCTGAGAAGGAGCGCCGCCGCTGGCGGTCTTGTTGCCGAGCCTGGCCAGTTCAGCCGGGCTGAAGTTACCGTTGCGCATGTTTGGCGTCGGGACCGTCGCGCCCAACAGGCCCGTGTCAAGTGTCTGGAAGTAATATTCGAAGCCGGTGAAGAAAAAGACTTTGTCGCGATGGTGAGGAGAAATGGGGCCGCCGATGTTTCCGCCCGGAAACAGAAACTTGTTCTTGGGCTTGGCCACGCCCGTAAAATTGTTGATCCAAGAATTCGAATTCAAAGGGTAGTCACGCAGCGAGAAATAGGCCTCACCGTGATAATCATGTCCCCCAGCCTTGGCAATGGAATTGATGACGATCGGTCCTTTGGAGTTCTCGGCAGTATAGTTTGAGGTCAGGACCTTAAACTCCTGGATCATGTCGGTGTTCGGATTCACCGGGGTCGCACAGTTGCATCCCGGGTCCGACACATGGGCGCCGTCGGCTGTGATATCGATATTGTTGACGCCTGTTCCGTTAGCCACAAACGCACCATTAAGCGGGCTCTGGCTTCCGCCGTCGCCATTGCCATTAATGCCGATGACTTCGCCGGTGTAGTCCGTTCCCGTCTTCAGATGGTCGTTGTTGTTCCGCTGGGCAAAGCCCGGCAGGATTTTGATGAATTCGGCGGCGTTAGCGCCGTGGATGGTAAAATCCTGGAGTTGCTTTTGGGTCAGCACGACGGCCTTCTCGCCGGAATCCACGGGTATAATCTGGTCGGCAGCCCCGACCACCTCCACTTCGGTGGTCGCCTGGGAGACTCTCAGCTTAAACGGAAAGCTCAGGCTCGAGGCCCCCCGCAGCTCGATACCCTCCGTCACGGCCTTCTGAAAACCGGTCGACTGGACGGTCAAGCTGTACGTGCCGGCCGGCACGGACGAGAAGGAATAGTACCCGTCCGCGTTAGTAACCGTGTGGCGGACGTCGCCCGACGTCGCACTCTTCAGGGTCACAGTCGCCCCGGGAATCACCGCTCCGGAGGGGTCCGTTACCGTTCCCGTTATGGTGCCGAAAATTGATTGGCCTCGAAGTGGTGTTCTACCTCCAAGCAACAGCAGAGCTAACAGACAAATGAATGAAGAGCCGGATATGGTCTTTCCTCCGGCGCCCCACCTCTTGGCCCTTATCCCCTCAATTAAATGAACCAGGATCGGCATCGTAAGCCCCTCCGGAATTCCGGTTAAGTAAACTTCACATTGAGCTGCGCCTCAGGCCTGGACAGATTCACCTTAACACGGCGTCAAGGCTCCCCGTTTGGCTCGGACGCGCGGGCGGAATCTACGGCATGGCGGAAACCACGTCAAGGCTACAGAGGTTAAATCACCGTTATCTAAGCTAAAGCTCGCCTTTTCAATGACGTTACACCATTCTTGGGAACGTTACCGGCCGCTGGCGCTGGCATTTTCAAAGTGCTATACTGACGCGCGTCTACGTGGTCATGCCGGTGGCGATTTCATACCAAGATCAAAAATCCGAGCTGGAGGCTATCCTCGCTTCGGCCGCCTTCAGGAAATGTCCCAATCTGGCCAGATTGCTCGAGTACATCGGTAAACGGTACTTGGAGGGACGAGCACAGGACCTCAAAGAATACAACATTGGGGTGGAAGCGCTGGGACGGCCCGTCGAGTTTGACCCGACGACCAACTCCATTGTTCGGGTCGAGTTTCACCGCCTGCGCGAAAGGCTGAAGAAATATTATGAGACTGAGGGAGCGAACGACCCGATCGTCCTATGTTTACAACCGGGCAGTTACGTTCCGCTATTCAGAAGGCGAGAAGATCAGTCCTCAGAGGCAGCGCCTCAGGCCAGCTTGGTTCGCGGCTCCGAACAACCGGCCAGCGATCGAAAAACAGACATCGTCCCCAAGCCAGGTCACATTCGTCCGTTGGCGCGGCCGACAGGAACCCGGCCGGTTTCTGCTTTCGCTCGCGGCACCGCAGCCCTGTTGGGACTGGCGGCACTGGCCGGCGTTGTGGCCGCCGTGATTTGGAAAGCCAAGTCCGGGCCATCCACCACAGCGGTTACTGCCGCCGCAAGCGCGCGGAGTAGGCCGACGATGGGTGAGGTGGAGCCGCCGGAAGCGGCCGTGCGCATCCTGGCGGGTTATACGAAGAAGACTTACGTCGATCGAGCCGGCCATGTGTGGTCAGGCGACCGCTACTACAACGGCGGCCGACCCGTTAGCCAACCTCGCCAATTTATCTACCGGACGCTCGATCCCACCCTTTTTCAAACGCAGCGCTTCGGCGAGTTTTCCTACGACATCCCGCTTCGGCCCGGAACCTATGAACTACGCCTTTATTTTGCGGAACTGAACTATGGGCCCGGCACGTTGTCAGGTGGTGGTGAAACAAGTCGTGTCTTCAACGTCACTATGAATGGCCAACCGCTACTCACCGGTTTTGATGTCTTTGCCGACGTCGGCGGCAACAACACGGCCGACGTCCGAGTTTTCAAGGATGTGACGCCGGCTTCGGACGGTTACCTCCACCTGAGGTTCCTCCGCGTGGTGGATGAACCGATGGTCAACGCCATCGAGCTCGTTCCCGGTGTGCCAGGAAAGTTGCACCCGATTCGAATTGTCGCGCAGGAGAATTGCTTCACCGACAGCCAGGGTCGGGCCTGGAATCCCGACAACTACTTCCGGGGCGGCCGCCTCACGCTTCATAAAGGGCCTGTGGAAAACACCTCCGACCCGGACCTGTATGACGGCGAGCGTTTCGGCCACTTCGATTACGCCATACCGGTCGCCCCGGGGAAATACACGGTCACGTTGCACTTCGCTGAAACGTATTTCGGGCAGCAAAATCCCGGCGCAGGCGGAGTCGGCAGTCGGATTTTCAGCGTCTACTGTAACGGCGCGATCCTATTGCCCAATTTCGATATCTTCAGAGAGGCGGGCGGGGCGAATCGCGCCATCGAGAAGTCTTTCCGCGGGCTCAAGCCAGACGCCCAGGGTAAGCTGCTCCTGTCCTTTGTCCCCGTCCAGAATTACGCTTGCGTGAATGCGATTGAGGTCGTGAGCGATTAAAGCCGCGGCGCTCAACTTCAAGCCGGTCTTCGCCTAACCGCACGAATAACCCCGATCCTAACGTCCGGGGGAACGTCGGACGTCCCGCGCGCTGATCGGAGGCAGCCTCTCCGCCCGAAGTCTCCCGCACTCCCCTTTCTCCGCTGCCCTGTTCCTCACTAGACGGGTGAGCCCGATTGACCACAGCGGTGAGCGATAGCGGGCAGACACCCATATCACAAGACGGTATAAACAGTACTGCCTCTGCTGGTAAAGGCACAAAGCGACGGCGAAACCAAGGTCGGGGATGGAGAAGACGGCCGCCCCGGATACCCATCAGCGCAAGGGTCGCCGGCACCGCCCGCGATGCGGCTGATGCCGGCAACTGCCCATCAGGCTGGAGAGGTGAGCTATGGAAACCCTGTTAATTGTTCTTTTGGTGGTGATTCTGGCGGCTGGGGCTACTCGCGCTGGCGCCGATAGCCGCCGGGCCAATCCGCCGGTCACGGTTGGCGGCTAGCTGAACGCGAAATTCTCGAGCAGAGGAGAACTTCCCATGAGTAACGATCGGTACGCAAAATGCGCGAATCCGCAGTGCAGTTGCGTGGCTGCCGCCGGTAGTTTAGACCGCAGCCCGCCCTGCGAGGGGGCAGAACAGACCCATATGACGGAAATCGGCTGCGGATGCGGGCACGCGGTTTGCACGGGAAAGGTCAGCGGATAGGGGCTGGCAACAACTTGCCGGCTTTTGGTCTCAACCGCCGGCAGCGGCGCGGCCCGGCGATCCGGGCCGCAGATCAGTACGCAGGATAGCCGAGATAAGGAGGCTCTATGTTTTTAGTTCTGTTCATCGTGCTCTTGATCGCGTGGTTGCTGGGCTGGTTTGCCTTTCACGTGTCCAGCGGCTTCATTCACCTATTGCTGATCGTGGCCATCATTCTTTTAGTCCTGCACTTTGTGCGGGGAAGGCGAAGCGCGTAGGCGCCCGGCGCTCGAATGCCGGCGCGGGACACTTCGAAATCTCAAGGAGGGAGCATGCCCATAAGACACGGCATCTCGCCGCAACGGAAAGGCCCGTTTCTAACCGATGTGGAGGAAATCCGCCGCCGCGCGCGTCAGCATATCGAAAACGGCGCGGTGACGCCTGACTACCAAGGCGACTTGGAGACGGTTCTCCGAGTGCTCAATGAGGCCCTGGCCACGGAGCTGGTCTGCGTGCTGCGCTACAAACGCCATCATTACACGGCCAAAGGCATCCATTCGCAGCCCGTGGCGGCGGAATTCCTCGAACACGCCCAGGAGGAGCAGAGACACGCCGACCAGATCGCGGAGCGCATCACGCAGCTCGGCGGCGAGCCCAACTTCAACCCGGAGGGACTGCTCACGCGCAGCCACTCTGAATACGTCGAGGGCGAAACCCTTCTGGAGATGATTCGCGAAGACCTGATTGCCGAGCGGGTGGCCATCGAATCCTATACGGAAATCATCCGCTACCTGGGTGATACCGATCCCACCAGCAAAAGGATGATGGAGGAGATTCTGGCCAACGAAGAAGAGCACGCCGAGGAGATGAAGACGTTGCTCGAAACCATCGGAAAGGAAGAAAGGCAACGAGAGCGACGAGGGTAACCCTGCCGCCTCCATGCAAAATTCCATCGAAGGAGCGTGCGATGAAGAAACTGATTTTTCTGTCGGTGCTGTGTTGCCTCCCGCTGCTCGCGGCCGGCGAAAGCAAGGATAACGCCAAGCAACTGCGCAAGGTGGCCGACGTCCTCAATGAAATCATGGCGACACCGGAAAAGAGTATCCCCCGAGACTTGCTGGCCCGCGCCGTCTGCGTCGGGATTATCCCCTCGGAGCTGAAGTTTGCCTTCGGATTCGGAGGCAACTATGGGCGCGGCGTGCTGGTCTGCCGCCGCGGCGGCAACGGGCCGTGGGGCGCCCCTTCGTTTTTCACCGTCGGGGGCGGAAGCTTCGGATTTCAGATCGGGGGTAAATCCACCGATGTGGTGTTTATTGTGATGAATCCCGACGGCGCGCGGAAGCTGGTTCAAGACAGCGTCAAGCTGGGCGCGGAGGTGTCCGCCGCCGCCGGCCCCGTGGGCCGCTCGGCGGAAGGGGCTACGGACGCTCAGATGCATGCCGAGATTCTCAGCTATTCGCGCTCCCAGGGCCTGTTCGCCGGCGTTTCGCTGAGTGGCGCAGTCCTGAAGCAGGATGAGGACGATAACCAAAAGCTTTACGGCCGCAGGGTGACGGCAAAACAGATTCTGATCGACGGCACGGTGCGCACGCCGGCCGGGGCTCGGGCTCTCGACCAAACCCTCGCCAAATATTCACCGCGCGGCGGGCAACCGTTCACGACCCACTCCGCCTCCGAGCGTTCCGCCAGGCGGCACAGCCGGTGAGGCACGGGGTCCTTAATGGTGTTTCAATTCCCAAGAAAGGAGGCATATTGAGGTTATGCTGATTCACATCGTCATCACGCTCATCATCGTCGGCGTTCTGCTTTGGCTCGTCAATAGTTACATTCCCATGGCCAGCTCCATCAAGACGATTCTCAACATCGTCGTGGTGATTGCCGTGATCCTATGGCTGCTCCACCTTTTTGGGGTTTTCAGTTCAATCTCCAGGGCCAACGCGGGCCTGTGACCGGCACGCTGCGTGCGGGGATGACTTTGGCTCTTTCGGACCGCTTTTGGAGGCGGGACGGGGCCCGAGCTGATTGCTTTTTCGGACCCAAAGGAGTTCTCCACTCGCAGCCGCACGCGCTCCGTTAACGGCAGCCGGGCCAGGGAGGATGACCTCCAAAACAGCCAAGAACGGGGGAGATATGTATGGCGGCTAAACCTATCTTCCGGTTTAACGCGAAAGCTCTGTTAGCAAAAATTGACGGCGGCAAGACGACCCTTGAGTATAGTGACAAACGAGTCGTGTTCGCCCAAGGCGAAACGGCCGACAGCGTCTTCTACATTCAGAAAGGCAACGTAAAACTTACCGTCGTTTCCTACCGCGGTCGAGAAGCGGTCGTAGCGATTCTCAACCACGGTAATTTTTTTGGCGAGGGATGCCTGGCTGGCCAGCCGCTGCGCATGTCGACCGCCACGGTCCTGGGCGAGGCAACCATCATCCGCATTACCAAGCAGGCGATGATCCGCTTGCTCCACAGCGAACCGGAGTTTGCCGAGGTTTTTATTGTCCATTTGGTTTCCCGTAATTCGCGCCTTGAGGAAGATCTCGTCGACCAACTCTTTAATTCGGCGGAGAAGCACCTGGCGCGCACGCTCCTGCTGCTGGCCCGCTACGGCAAGGAATCCAATCCCGAACCCGTCGTGCCCAAGATCAGCCAGGAGACGCTAGCCGCCATGGTCGGTACTACCCGTTCCCGGATCAGCCATTTTATGAACAAATTCCGGAGCCTGGGGCTGATCGATTACGACCTTGCCTCGGGCAGACTGGAAGTGCACAACGCGCTTCTCAATGTGGTGCTCCATGATTAAGCCGCTCCCGTTTGCTTCCAAAAAGAAGCGAACCGCGGAGCGCCCGGCTTGCTCGGGGCTCGCCGCACGCCAGGCCGGGCGCTTGATGGCTGGGGCGGCGTAGCGGGGAATTTCTGCGGAAGGAATGGCATTTTTCGCGGTGGATCCATCCGCTAGATGGAAGGCCGACGCCATGAAGATTCTACTTTACAATCCGGATAACGAAGTCACCAACAACTTCATGCCCCACCTCTGGATGTTTTTGCTGAAATCGCTGACACCGCCCGGCCATGAGGTGCTGCTGGTGGATGGCAACGCACAGCGAATGAGCGCGCCCGAGCTGGTGGATTATGCCCGCTGTCATGCGATCGGGCTGGCTGGCATTGGATTTATGACTCGAATGGCGGCCAAGGCATATCGCATGGCGGACGCGCTGCGCGCCGCCGGAATCCCCGTGGTGATGGGAGGTCCGCACGTCACTGAAGTTCCCGGCGAGGCGCTCGGGCGCGCCGGCGAGCCGCGTCATGCCGACGCGGTGGCGCTGGGCGAGGCGGACCAGCTCTGGCCCCGGATCGTGGCCGACGCGGCAAACGGAACCCTGCGGGAGGTTTATGTGCCGGTCGATGACAACGGCAAGGAAATCAAGCCTTCCCTCTCCAATTACCCGGAAATCCCTTGGGACCAGATGGACCTCAGCCAGTTCAACCTGCTCAACCGCGTTCCGAGACTCGCTGTCCGCTGCCTCACCCGGCTCGGCATGACATGGAAAAGTTTTTGCATGATTCCGATTGAGTCGGGGCGCGGCTGCCCGTACGGGTGCGAATTCTGCACAGTCACCGGATTTTTTGGAGATTCCATCCGCTTCCGGTCGAACGACAGCATCGTCAGGGAACTGCTCTTGCTCAAGCGCCTGCAAGGACGACAGCAGGGCAAGATCGCCGTCTTCTTTATTGACGACAACTTCGCCATTAACCGCAAGCGGACCAAATCGCTGCTGCGGGATATTATCGCCGCCGGCGCCCAGCTTCCCTGGGTGGCCCAGATCAGCATGAATTTGCTGCAAGATGAGGAACTGGTTTCCCTCATCGCGCAAAGCGGCGGACGCTGGATCTTTATGGGCCTTGAGTCGATTGACCCGGAAAATCTGAAGAGCGTGAGCAAAAGCTTTAACAAGCCGAACGAATATAAAAATGTGCTAGAGCTTTTGGCCCGCTATAACCTCTACGCGATTACGTCCTTTATTTTCGGCATGGACGGCGACCGCCCAGGGGTGGCAGCGCGAACCCTCGAGACCCTCCGAAGTTGGCCACCCGGCTTGCCCGTCTTCGGCCTGCTCACGCCCTACCCCGCAACGCCGCTCTATGACAAGCTTGCCGCTGCCGGGCGGCTGACCCGCCCGAAGCATTGGCTGGATTTCAAGCCCTTCGCCATGGCCCACACCCCGAAAGGCCTTTCCGCAGAGCAGGCCGAGGCCGAAGTCAGGCTTGCCTGGCAGGAATCTTATCGAGGAAAGACCACAGACGCGGCCATTCGGTGGCTTCAATCGCGGCCACTGACCGACCGGCTCACTCACCTCTTCGCGCGGCTCTTGTTTCGCGGCATTTATTTTCCGCAAATGCGGAAGCGGGAATGGGCGCAACTGGTTTATGAAAACCGCCGCCCCATCGTGCGCGTGCTGTGGCAGGTCCTTGCTGCTTCCATAGCCTTCCGGAATGCCAAGGCCTTCCCCACGCAGGTGCTCCAAAAAGATCAGAGGGGCTGACTTGAATCCAATCGAGGAGACGACGTATGGACACGATTTTGGCAACAGCCTGCCAGCTAGCGCGCAGGCTCCGCAGCGCGCAGACAAAGCGGCCGCGGCTGGCCGTTTACGTGGCTCTGGCGGCGGCCTGCGGTAAGACGGTGCCGCTGCCCGCGCAGCAAGCTCCCGCCCCACCGCCGGCGCTGAACCTGATTTTGGATTCCGTCGAGCGGACTGAGCAGCAAAATCCAGCCTTGTCTCACTCCTATGACGTCACGCGCCAATACAAGATGTTCCGGGGCAATGACGCCGCCCCCTCTTCCGAAGTGACGGTTCGCATCAGCTTTACCCCCCCCGGAGACGAAGACCTTCCAAATCACTGAGTCGCACGGCAACGCGCGCGGCGAAAAGATTGTGCGCGCCCTGCTCGAGCAAGAAATCGCCGCGGCCAAGCAGGGCCATCAGGGCGATATCAGCCGTTTGAATTATGATTTCGTGTTTCTGCGCGAGCAAAACTTTGGCGTGGTTCCCGAGTACGTGCTCCACATCGTTCCCAAACGGCAAGAAAAAGGACTACTGGTGGGTGACGTCTGGGTGGACGCCAGTACCTACCACATCCGCCAGATCGTGGGCGTGCCCCTCAAAAGCCCGTCCTTCTGGATCAAGGATCCGCACATTACCGTCCAGTTCGCCAGTGTGAAAGGCATGTGGATACCGGTGTC
>CADDZC010000009.1 GCA_902812365.1 Acidobacteriota bacterium
CCCCCGTGGCGAGCGAGCGCCGGTGCCGGGCGGGCCGGTTCATCCGGCCGCGATGCGCGCCGCGCCACGGCGGGCACACCCAGCCGCTCGATGTCCCGCGTGGCCACGACCGGATTTCGGAGCAGGTCCCCCACGAACACCGAGGCCTTTCCGCGCGCGCCGGAAACGGCCGAAACATACAGTCGGTCCCGGGCGCGCGTCATCGCCACATAGAAAAGTCGCCGTTCCTCCTGCAGGTGAATGTTTGCCGGGGGCGGCGAACTCTTGCGCAGCGCGTCCGGAAAGGCGATGACGGCCCGTTGCTCGCGATGCGGAAATCGCTGCGGCGCCACGCTGAGAATCCATACGACGGAGAATTCCAAGCCCTTGGCGGCGTGGACGGTCATCATCTGCACGGCCTCGGCGGACTCCTCGTGCGGCGGCACTTCGAGCGTGCCCCCGGCTTCGACGAAATACCGAAAATACTCCAAAAACTGACCGAGGCGCGAGGCCGGCGGCCCCGTCGCCGCCCCCGGCCGCGGCGCCAAGGTCCCGCTCGCATTTTTCGCCTCCCATTCCTCCAGAAATTTGCGGAAGGCGGCCACCGCGGCGTGGTCGGGATCGGTGGCCAAGAAGGTCACGCCGAGCCGCTCGAGCAGCCGATCCAGCAACGCCGGCACGGGCAGGCGCGTCGCCGCCGCGCCCAGGTCGCGCAGCAGCCGATCCAACTGCTCCCAGCCGGTCTGGCGGAGGCGGCCGGCGAGGGGTGCCGGTTCGCGGCGCTGGAGAATGGTATAGAGCGACGAGCGGGCTCGGGAGGCTTCCAGCCGGAGGTCGCGGGCCAGCTCCTCGCCGAAGCGCCATCGCGGGGCCAGCAGAACCCGCGTCAGGCTGATGTTGTGATGCGGCGAGTGGATGACGCGGAGATAGGCGACGAGATCCCGCAGGATGGCTGATGAAAGCACCGAGAGGCCGCGAATGTGAAACGGAATGCCGCGCCGCCGGAACTCCTCCACCACGGGATCGCGATGACGATGGCTCCGGTAAAGCACGGCCATGTCCCCGTAGCGGATTCCTTGCTTCGCCAACCGCTCGACCTCGGCCGCGACCCAAGCGGCTTCGCTCGCGAAGTCGGGCGATTCCACGAGCAAGACCCGCTCTCCCTCGGCTCGGTGGGCGACCAACGGCGGCTTCGCCTGGTAGCGATCATTGCGCGCAATCACCGCCTCCGCCACCCGCAGAATCCGTTTCACCGAGCGGTAGTTCCGGTCCAGGTAGACGGTCGGGTGTCCGGGGAAGGCTTGGTCAAACAGCTTGAACGCCCCATGGGACGCCCCGCGAAAGCGGTAGATAGCCTGATCGTCGTCGCCGACGGCGGTGAGATTGAAACGAGGGGCCGCCAACCGCTGTAACAGTTCGATCTGGGCGAAGTTGGTGTCCTGAAATTCATCCACCAGCAGATAACGATAGCGTTCGCGGAGACGTTCGAGAACGTCCGGCTCGCGCTGCCATAGCCTCAACGTCTCGCTAATCAGACTGCCGAAGCTGGAATACCCGGCCGCCTCGATCAGCTCGCGGCTCCGGCGAAAAACCCGGGCCAGTTCCTTCTGCCGGGCGATTTCATCCTTCTCCAGGTCGAGGGCGGCGGCGGAACGCTTGAGAACATCCTCCTCCAATCGCGCGACGTAAGCTTCGAAGTCCTCCGGGTCGACCAGCTCATCCTGGCAGCGGGAAAAGAACTCATTGAGATCGTGCAGAAACGCCCCGGGCTCGGACAGCTTCTGGTAGCGATCGAGTCCGAGCTCTGCAATGCGCAGGCGAAGAAAAATCCAGGTATCGACTTTGTCCAGCAATTGGCGGTCGAAGTGCCGCTGGCGCAGCAGGTGATAGCAGAAGGCGTGAAAGGTGGCAATGTGCGGCTTTTCTTCGAGAGCGGGGAGCGCCGCGCCGACGCGACGCTTCATCTCCTCCGCCGCTTTGTCGGTGAAGGTCAGCGCCAGGATGCTCCCCGGGGGCACGGTTCGGCGCGCCACGAGGTGAACGATCCGCTCGGTAATGACCCGCGTCTTGCCGCTGCCTGGCCCGGCGATGACGAGCAGGGGTCCAGCGCCGTGTTCCACAGCTTGCCGCTGGGCAGGGTTCAGCACGAAGGCCATGCTGCCATTATTCTGCGAAGCCGTTGGCCACGCAAGGCTGGCGGACGCGGCGCGCAGGGCTGCGGGTTGCCGGCGCCCGGGCCGCTCGGTGTCGCGCGGCTCGGAAGGGTTGACAAGGCCGGTCCAGTGTTGTCTCGGTTAGTAATCATGAATGTTCAGGCTACTCCCGGTTCGCCGCGCGGACGTTTCGAGTGCACGGGATCGATTCCAGGCTCAGGCTGGGGTTCGCATTCCGGTAGCGTTTAGGGGGGCGAAGCCACTATGTTGTTGAAATCAAACAGGATAGATCATTTCGAGCGGTTTCGGCTCTCTCCAACCCGCCCGCGATCAGCGACCCGGCCCTATCCTTATATCCACCGGCCGGCAGACGGAATTGATTCTCGGGGGTCTTTTTGTTACAAACAGAGAATGACGGTTCTTCCCCCTCTGGCTCGCGCCCGCGAAATTCTGGCCGCCACGCGGCTCGAGCACGTCCGTTATGCCATTCGAGACATTGCCGTGCTCGCCGAAGAAGTGGCGCGGCAAGGATATGAAATCCTGCCGCTCAACATCGGAGATCCGTTGCGATTTGATTTCCGCACCCCGCCCCACTTGCTGGAGGCGGTGGCACGCGCCATGCGGGACGGCAAGAACGGCTATGCGCCGTCGCTCGGGGTTGAGGAGGCTCTCGAGGCCATTCGTCGCGAGGCGGAGCGGAAGCAGATTCGGAACGTGGCCAGCGTTTTCGTCACCCATGGCGTCAGCGAGGCGGTGGAGTTGTGCTTCACCGCCTTGGTGAATGCAGGCGACAGCGTCCTGACGCCGCGGCCCGAATATCCTCTTTATTCCGCTGTCCTGGCCAAGCTCGGCGCGGAGGCGAACGATTACGCGCTCGATGAGGCGCGGGGATGGGAACCGGACCTGGATGATCTCGCCCGGCGCATCTCGCCCCGCACGCGTGGGATCGTGGTGATTAACCCCAATAACCCGACCGGGGCCGTATATTCGCGGCCAACCCTGGAAGCGATGGCCGAGCTGGCGCGGCGGCACAACCTGGTGATCTTCGCCGACGAGATTTATGACAAGCTGATGCTGGAAGGCGAGCCTCACGTGTCGATCGCCGCCCTCGCGCCGGACGTTCCGGTGGTAACCTTCGGCGGCTTGTCGAAGGCCTATCTGGCTCCCGGCTGGCGGATCGGCTGGACGATCGTGAGTGGGGATGGGGCCGCGTTGAAGCCCTATCTCGAAGGCGTGCACAAGCTGCTGCGGTCGCGGCTCAGCGCCAATCACCCCGAACAGTACGCCATCCGGCCGGCCCTCGAAGGATCGCAGGAGCATCTGGGCGAGGTGGCGGCCAAATTACGCGCGCGGCGTGATCTGACCGTGCGGTATTTGAACGCCACGCCGAGTCTCCACTGCGTCGCGCCGCGGGGCGCGTTCTACGCCTTTCCGCGGCTGGACATTCCAGACAGCGACGAGGATTTTGTGAAGCGCCTGCTCGTGGAAAAACACGTGCTCGTGGTCCATGGCAGCGGGTTCGGGCAGGCCCCCGGCACGCGCCACTTTCGCATCGTCTTTTTGCCCGACGAAGCCACGTTAGCGCGCGCTTACGAGGCCATCGCCGAGTTGATCCGCGACCATTATGCCTGAGAAGGCGCGGTCGGCAGCCCGTTGCCGGATAAAGCGACGCGCGAGGAGTTCGTCGCCATGCCGTATGAAACACAGCAGTGCGAAGTGGAGCCGGACGTATCCGCCCCGGAATTCCCGGTGCAGTTCTGCCCGGTTTGTTCATTGTGGCTCGAGCCCCGCCGCTGCAAGATGATCTGCCCGCAATGCGGTTACTTCATGTCGTGCTCGGATTATGAATAGGCTGGCAAAGCCTCCTGGCGGGTGGTTGGAAAGTGGCCGGGTAAAATCCGATTCGCCGGCGGCCGGGCACCGTTCGAGCCCCGCGCGGCCGCGGTCGGACAAATCCCGGGCCTGGCGGTGTCATCTAAATAAAGGTGGAGGAGAGTAAGTTATCCTGGCTGCCGGCGGCGGGGGCACCGTTCGAGCCGATGGCTGGGTTTCGCGCGAGCGGGGTGCAAAGACCGATAGCAACAATCGGATGGCCAACCTCAAGGGCTTGGCTGCGGGCGCTCGAGTGGCTGGGCGTGCTGGCGGTGGCGGCGCGGCTAGGGATGGCCGGGGTGCCGCCGGTCTGCATTGGCAGTGTGCCGCTCGGGAGTTTCAGCCTGACGGTGAAGCCGGCCAGGGGGGGTTCGCCGCTAGCCATCAACGCGGTGAACCAAGTCCTGCCGGGAGAGAAGTTCAGATACACGCCGGAGCGCTTGGGCCCCGAAGTTAGCGATAAGGCTCGCATCGCGCTGGTCGTGGTTCCGGCGGCGACGGAGTCATCGCAGGTGGTCAAAGTACTCGAGGCGCGCCCGGCGCGCAAGCCGGCCGAATGGGACGTGCCGATGCGCGCCTCCGTCGTTGGCTTCGTATTTGGTCCTCGCGGGCTCGACGCCAAGAAGGTGAGTCTGCTGGTGGAGAGGGATCCGGAGCTGATTCCGGCGCTGGCCGAATACGCCGAGCAGACGGCGACGGTCGAGGCGCTCGTCCAAACGCTCTCCAGTTACGAAGAATCGGGGGGTACGGGCGACCTCAACGCTGCGCTGCAGGGGTTTTCGTCCCAGTATGGGGTGATGCTGCCGAAGCTGGATCCGAACGCCCCCACCGATCAGCAAGCCGCCACGCTCCTGCGGGCGATTCTTCCTACGCTCTCCGCCTATGATCCGCTGGCCTCCCAGCGTTCGGCGCTGGTGGCGCAGTCGGCGGGACTTGCGGCCACGGTGGCGGGGCTCTTTTTTGGCACACCGGTGGGCTTGGCGGCGGGCGGTGCGGCGCTCGTCAACGATATGCGCACCATGATGTTTCCGGACATGGATTTTCGCTCCGGCTTGGTGCAGATGGAGGGTTCAAGCGGGGTTCAACTGTGCGCCAAACCGCAGCCTTCGCGGTCGCACGCCCGGCCCGCCTATCTTTGGATGCTCAAGATTCCCGATGTGCCGGCTCCGAAGGTGTCGCTGCCGGGGCCGGCGAACGTTCCCATCGGTGTCAAGTCGGTCCTCAAGGTGAAGAGTGCGCGGGAAGCCGATTTGCGGTACCTACCCCGGGCCCGGGAGTGGGAATTGGTTTCTCCGGCGCACAAGGCGGCGGTGCCGGTGAGCGTGGAGGTGGGCTCGCGGGAGGACGCGATCGCTTTGGATCTGAGTGGGGCCAAAGTGCCGCCGGGTGATTATCGCTTGGCCGCCAAGTGGGACTGGGAGCCGTTTGAGGTGGCGGGCACGGTGGAGCTTCATTCCTTCTCAAATTTATCGTCGGTCCAGCTGTGTGCGGGCTGCGGAGACCGTCTGGTGGCAGGCCAGGGTCTGGTCAGCGTGAAGCTGACGGGGGCGGATTTTGAATTCGTCAACCGGCTCACGATTCGCCCGGCGGGCGACGACTCCGCCCCACCGCGGCCGATCTCCTTTACGCTGCCCAAAGGCGAGGCGGGCGGCGTCCAAGAGACCCTTGAGGCCCAACTGAATACTTCCGAGTTCGCGCCGGGCAGGTATCTGTTGGGGCTGACGCAGGCCGACGGCGTGACTCAGAACGTGCCGGTCACCATTCATCCTCCCAATCCCACCATCACCAACCTGCCCCTGCGCGTCAATGTGGGCGAGACCGAACAGAAGATTCGCCTGCAAGGGACGGGGCTGGATCGGATCACGAGCCTCACCAGCCAGGGGGCCACCTGGGAATTGGCCGCAGTTTCCGCCGGCAGCCATGATCTTTCGGAACGCGAGGCGACGATCCGGTTGCAGCCGGGCGTCAAGGTGGGGCAGGAGCTGGGCGCCGTCATGTCGGTCAGCGGCCTCCAACAACCAATCAGCATTCCCCAGGCTCTGCGCGTGGCGCCGCCGCTGCCGAAGATTGTGAGCGTAAAGACCTCTTTGGCCGAGGAGCCAGATGTGGCGCTGCGGAGCGGCGAAATCCCGGCGGGCGCACCGATGAGCTTCGCGTTGCGGGCCGAAAATCTCGGCACTCATCCGGTTGTGCAGTTGGCGTGTGGCGATGCGGCCGAGACCAAGCAGGAACTTACCCTGCATCCCGGCGACCGGCAGGGGACGGCGCAGTTGGACTTTGCGGGTGAGAACGTGCTCTTCTTGTCGCTCGACCCGGGCAGTGTGGGCGACTCGGGTTGCCGGCTCGAGGCGGTCGTGACCACCTCTGAAGCGGGCAGCTCCGGCCCCTATCGGCTCGGGCGCATTGTCCGCCTGCCGCGCATCTTTAAGTTCATTCTGACGAATGAACGACTGGGCGGAACGCTTTACGCCGGCACGCTGACGGGCCGCAATCTCCAGATGATTGAGAAGACCGGTTGGAACGCGGTCAGAGGGTTTCCCGTGCAGGGCATTCCCACTCCCGTGCCCGGCAGCGACGCCGGCGAGCAAACCTTAAAGATCGCGCTGCCGTGGCCTCCGCCCAGCCCTCAGGCCCCGCTCTACGTCTGGCTGCGGGGCGAAAATCAAGGGCGGCAGACGAGAGCGGCGTATTAGGCGTTAACGGCCGAGCGGGACCGCCAGCTCGGAAGAAACGGCGAATCAGAGGACGGCCTCCTCCCAATTTTCGAGCACTGATTTGACGCGAGCCAGAAATTGATCGGCCACCGCGCCGTCGATGACACGATGGTCGAACGAGAGCGAGAGGTAGACCATGGGGCGAATGGCGATGGCGTCGTGGCGCACCACGGCGCGTTTTTCGATCGCGCCGACGCCCATAATCGCCACCTGTGGTTGGTTGATAATCGGCGTGCCGAAAAGGCTCCCGAAAATCCCCGGGTTGGTAATGGTAAAGGTGCCGTCCTGCACATCCTCCACACCCAATCGTTTTGTTCGGGCTCGTTCGGCCAGGTCATGAATCGCGCGCGCGATACCCAAAAAGTTCTTCTCATCGGCGCCTTTAATAACCGGCACGATCAGCCCGCTTTCGAGGGCCACGGCAATGCCGATGTGGATGGCGCGCTTGTAGACAATGTTGGTGCCGTCCACGGACGAATTCAAAATCGGGAATTGCTTGAGGGCTTCAACGGCCGCGCGGACGAAAAACGGCGTGTAGGTCAATTTCAGAGCATGGCGGCGCTCAAATTCCGCCGCCTGCTGGGCGCGGACTTCCGACACCCGGGTCATCTCGACCTCGAACACGGTCGAAACGTGCGCCGAGGTGCGGCGGCTGAGGAGCATGCGCTCGGCAATCTGGCGGCGCATGGGGGTCATCGGCACGACCTGCGTCGGTCCGCTGAACGGGATCGAGGGAGCCGCCAGGGGAGCCGAGGCGGGCGGGGGCGCGCTCGTGCCCGGCGAGTGGGCGAGGTAGGCGAGCACGTCTTTTTTGCTGACTCGCCCGCCCAGCCCGGTGCCGGGGACTAGCGCCAGATCGATGTTGTGCTCTTTGGCGAGCCGGCGGACGAGCGGGGAAGAACGAACCTCGCGGCGGCTCGGAGCGGGCGTGGGTGGCGGAGCCGGCGGCGAAGCGGGTTCGGTCGCTCGGGCGGCTGCAGGCGAGCCCGGGCTCTCCGGCGGGGAAACGGTGTCGGCGGCGGGCGCAACCGCTGCTGCTGGCTCTGGGCCGGGCGCGGCCGCGCCGCTCCCTTCGGTCTCGATCTCCGCCACCACGGTGTTGACTTCCACGGTCTGGTTTTCGCCCACCAGAATCTTCGTCAGCACTCCCGCCGCCGGGGAGGGAATCTCAGCATCGACCTTATCCGTGGAAATCTCAAACAGCGGCTCATCGCGCTCGACGCGGTCTCCCACTCTCTTGTACCATTTCGTGACGGTTCCTTCCGCAACGCTTTCCCCCATCTGGGGCATTACGACTTGCGTAAGCATGGATTACCTCATCGAGTTGGAGAAGGCTCGCGGCATCCGAGATCGGGGGCGAGCGCCATCCAGCCGGCGAGGCCGGCGTGGCCTGTTTCGGCCTCCGGAGATTCAGTAAGCCGCCAGTCTCCTCGCCGCTTCCGCCACTTTCTGGGCATTGGGCAAAAAATACTTTTCAAGCGGCGGGGAAAAGGGGACCGGCGTATCGGGCGCTGTGACGCGCAGGATCGGCCCATCAAGGTCTTGAAAAGCCTTCTCCGAGATTGTCGCCGCGAGCTCGCCCGCGAACCCTCCGATGCGCGTATCCTCGTGCAACAGGATCACCTTGTTGCAGCGGCGGACGCTGGCGAGCACCGCCTCCTCATCGTAGGGTAGGAGCGACCGGAGATCAACGACCTCGATCGAGATTCCTTCCGGCTCCAGCTGGGATGCGGCCTCGAGGGCCGTCCAGACCATGGCGCCGTAGGTGATCACGGAGATGTCGGTGCCGGCGCGCGCCACCCGCGCCTTGCCGATGGGGACGACGTAGTCTCCGTCAGGAACCTCGTCCTTGATTCGGCGATAGAGAAATTTGTGCTCATAAAAGATCACCGGGTTGTCGTCGCGGATGGCGGCCTTGATCAGGCCTTTGGCGTCATAGGGCGTGGCCGGCACCACCACCTTGAGGCCGGGCGTGTGGACAAACCACATCTCGTTCGACTGGGAGTGAAACGGGCCGCCATGGACTCCCGCTCCGGACGGTCCGCGAATGACGAGGGGCACGGCGGCTCCCCAGCGGTAGTGGATCTTGGCCGCCATGTTCACGATCTGGTCGAAACCGCAGGCGATGAAGTCCATGAACTGCATCTCAACCACGGGGCGCATTCCCATCAGCGCCGCTCCGGTGGCCGCCCCCACGATGGCGGATTCCGAAATGGGGGTATCAATAACCCGGTCGCCGCCGAATTTTTCGAGCATGCCTTCCGTTACTTTAAAGGCGCCTCCGTAAGCGCCAATGTCCTCGCCCAGCAAAAAGACGGACGGGTCACGCTCCATTTCTTCCCAGATGCCCTGGCGGATGGCTTCGAGATGGGTTAGGACCGCCATGCTAGATTCCTCGCTTCACGATCAGCCGATGACGGCGCCACGCAGAAGGAGAACGGCGGCGGCTCGAGCCGGGCTGGTCCCCAACCGAGAGCCTCGGGGCCGCGGTCTCGAGCCGGTCGGCCCCTCAGGCGGGAACTCTGCCCGGTCCGCCCCCGGCCCGGCGATCTTTCCAAAAGCAGCGCTCGCCGCAATAGACTCCTTCCACGGCCTCGGCACCGTCGGGAAACGGGCTGGCCTCGGCAAAAGCCGCGGCGTCATCCACTTCTTTCCGCACCGTCTCGTCGATCTGCGCGAGGCGCTGCGGGGTGACGAGGCAGCGACTGAGCAGGAGTTTCTCGAGCCGGAGAATCGGATCCTTCTTGGCCTCGCGTTCGAAAAGCTCATTGGGCACGTAATCGGCAGCGTCGTGGGCCGAGTGCCCGCTCATACGAAAGGTCTTGCACTCGATAAAGCTTGGACCTTCTCCTGCCCGAGCGCGACCGATCGCGGCAGCGGCCCCGGCGTACACGGCCAGCACGTCATTGCCGTCGATCGTGACTCCCGGCATGCCATACGCGGCTCCGCGCACGGAAAGCCGCCGGACGGCGTACTGCTTCGACGCCGGCGTCGAGTAGGCGTAGGCGTTGTTATTGCAGATGAACACCACCGGCAGTTTCATCACGGCCGCCAGGTTCATCGCTTCGTGGACATCGCCTCGGCTGCTGGTTCCTTCGCCAAAATGCACCAGAACGACGTTCTGCTGGCGGCGCTGTTTGAAGGCCAGCCCGACGCCGCACGCCACCGGGCAGGTGTCGCCGAGCGGGGAAATAATCGGAATCAGGCCCAGCCGCAGGTTGCCGATGTGGAGGGTGTTCTCGCGGCCGCGGGTGGGACCATTGGCGCGTCCCATCCAGTTGCAGAAAATCTCCCGGAGCGAGACGCCGCGAATCAGGAAGGCGGCGAAATCGCGGTGGCTGGGCAGCACGACGTCGCCCTCCACCAGTTGAATCGCCGAACCGACGGCGATCGCTTCCTGGCCGCGTCCCACGTAAACGCCGCCGACGATTTTGCCTTGGCGGTAGAGGACGCGCTCGATCCGGTATTCCGCCTCGCGGGTCAGCTTCAGGTAATAGAGCATCCGCTCGAGCGTCGAGGGGTCGGGCGCCCGGGGCGCCTGCTTCAAGCGTCGGGCCTTGTTCACAGCGGGCATCGAATCTGGACCCCAGTGCCCCAGGCGGCGAGCCGGCGGCCGATCGTCGAGCGGCCCTCGACGTCATCTTCCGGCGATCAAACTTCCGCTGGCGACCCGTTCCATGACCAATCCAAACACCGCTCCGAAGTGTTCGATCACCCGGTCGGCCACTTCCTCCAGCGCGACGCGACGGTTCACCAACCGCTCGAGCGAAGTGACGCCTTTGCCGCGGAGGCCGCAGGGCACGATCCAATCGAAATAGCGGAGATCGGGATTGACGTTGAAGGCGAATCCGTGAGACGTGACCCAGCGAGAAATGTGGACACCCACCGCCACCAGCTTGTCGCGGCCCACCCAGACGCCCGCCGCGCCAGGGCTTCGCCCGGCTCGGATGCCGTAGTCCGCCGCCACGCGCAAGAATACCTCTTCGAGCGAACGCATGTACCAGATTACATCGCGACGATGTTGAGCAAGGTCGATGATCGGGTAGCCCACCAGTTGACCGGGGCCGTGATACGTCACGTCGCCGCCGCGATCGGTCTCAAACACCGGGAGCCCGCGTTCGGCCAGGAATTCCTTGGAGACCAGCAGATTCTGGCTCCCGGCGTTCCTTCCGAGCGTGTAGACGTGCGGATGTTCGAGCAGCAGGAGCGTATCCGGAATGGCCCGGGCCTTGCGCGCCGCCACCTTCTCTTGCTGCAGGCGCAAGCTGCTGCCGTATTCCATCAGTCCGAGTTGATGAACTTCGCAGCGCATCAGGAGGGGCCGCGGGCGGAAAGCGGGGCGTGCTTCCCACCGTCCCGTCTCGAAGCCGGGGCGATCGATTCTTCCCGGGCGGCCGCCGCCCCTGACCGTTTCCCGTGCGGGCGCGCCACCCTCACTGGTGCCCCGAACGGCTTATGTTACCACCCGGAAAACAGGGCCCACAAGCGGCTGATCCCTCGGCGGTCGCTCTCGACCACCGAGGTACAATCAGCGGTGGCGCTCGGCGGGAAAAAGGGACGGGCGGAGCCAAGAGGAGGAGGAGTGACGGACAAGGTGGTCATCCTAGTGATGGCGGCTAATCTGCGCGAAGCGCGTAAGATCGCTCGGCGGCTGGTGGAATCGCGGCTGGCGGCATGTGTGAATCTCACCCCGCCCGTTCAGTCGGTGTATCGATGGCAGGGCAAGATTGAAACCGCCCGCGAATACTTGCTGGTGATCAAGAGCGCGCGCGACCTGTTTGAGCCTCTCAAGGCCGAGATTCTGAAGCATCATACTTACACCACTCCCGAGATCGTGTGCCTGCCGATCGTCGAGGGTTTCGCCGATTACCTGGCCTGGATCGATGCCTGCTTGCAGCGTCCCGCGCCGTAAGCCTTGGCCCCGGCGCAGGCCCCGGGGCCTGGACGCTCGTCGGATGCGGTGACACTGGCGAACGCATGGCAAATACGCTATAACCACATCCGTTCCCGTAACTCTTGAGGAGGTGCGTGATGAAACCGGTTGAAAGTTACGCGGCGCTGGTGGGAAGAATCCTGCTGGCCTTCATTTTCGTGTTCGGAGGGATCGGTAAGGTGGGGAATTGGTCGACGTACAAGGGCATGATGGCGGCGAAGGGCATTCCCTGGGTTTCGGCCGCTCTAGCGGTGACCATCATTATTGAAATCGTAGGGGGGCTGTCACTGTTTGCTGGGTATAAAGCCCGCTTTTGGAGTTTCATCATGTTTCTTTATCTGATCCCGGTGTCGCTGGTCATGCACAACTTCTGGGCGTACGCGGGCATGGAGCGCACG
The DNA here is from genome assembly GCA_902812365.1 of Acidobacteriota bacterium. Lineage (GTDB taxonomy): Bacteria > Acidobacteriota > Terriglobia > UBA7540 > UBA7540 > CADDZC01. The sequence goes on from CADDZC010000009.1 coordinate 12,050, forward strand.
GACCAGATGGTTCACTTCCTGAAGAATCTCTCCATTATGGGTGGGTTGCTAATGGTGACCGCCTTCGGCGCCGGGCGGTTGAGTCTAGACGGGCGCCGGGCGCAACCCATGTAAGTGCCATCCGGGCCTACGTGATGGCCGCCAGAGCTTGGTCGAGGTCGGCAATCAGGTCGTCCACATCTTCAATGCCGACGGAGAGGCGCACCAGCCCGTCAGTAATACCGAGCTGGCGGCGGCGCTCGGGCGGAACGCTGGCGTGCGTCATGGACGCGGGGTGCGAGATGAGCGTCTCAACTCCACCCAGACTTTCGGCAAGCGAACACAGCCGGACGGATTTGAGCACCGCCTTGGCGTTTTCGAGCGACCCGGTTTCAAAGGAAAGCATGCCGCCCGGGCCGCGCATTTGGCGCTGGGCCAGCTCATGCTGGGGATGCGAGCGCAATCCGGGATAATGGACCGTCTTGACCCGGGGATGCCGCTCGAGATATTCCGCCACGGCCAAGCCGTTCCGGCTGTGTTGTTCCATGCGCAAGGCGAGCGTCTTGACGCCGCGGAGCACCAGCCAGCTATCGAAGGGGCCCAGCACGGCACCGGCGGCATTCTGGATGAACCGGAGCCGCTCCGCGAGGGCGGCGTCATTCACGATGACGGCTCCTCCGACCCCATCGCTGTGGCCATTCAGGTACTTCGTGGTGCTGTGAATCACGATGTCGGCGCCATGATCGAGCGGGCGCTGCAGGTACGGGCTCATGAAAGTGTTATCGACGGCCAGAAGAATGCCGTGGGAGCGGGCGATGCGGGCGACGGCGGCGATATCCGTAATCTCCATGACCGGATTGGTGGGCGTCTCAATGAAGATCAAGCGCGTGTTCGGGCGCAGGGCGGCTTCCACCCCATCCGGGCGGCACGTATTGACATAGCTGAACGACAGTCCGAAGTCCCCGAGCACCCGCTCAAAGAGCCGGTAAGTCCCGCCGTACAGATTGTGCCCGGCCACAACGTGGTCGCCCGCCTTGAGCAGCGTCATGACGGCGTTCGCGGCGGCCATTCCGGAAGCGAACGCGAAGCCGGCGGCGCCTCCTTCCAAGCGGGCCAGGTTGCGTTCGAGCGCCGCGCGCGTCGGGTTGGAGGTGCGAGCATACTCGTAGCCCTTGTGCTTGCCCAGTTCCTCCTGAACAAAAGTGGAAGTCTGATAAATAGGGACGATAATGGCACCGGTCGCGGGATCCGGTTCCTGCCCTATGTGAATCGCGTCCGTGGCGAATCCCATAAACCCTCCTCGGCGTCAAGGCGAATGATATGGAGCAGATGCTGAGGGTGCGGGAATGTCCGCCGTCCGCCCCCCATACCCCGATCCTGCCCTTGTCGACCGAACCGTGACCGGACGGCCCGGTTTCCGGTCCTCTTTGAGGATACCAGCCGAAGGAACGGCGGTATGCCATAATTCTTATGGACGGTTTTTCAGGGGCCTTCAAGCCATGAAAATTCGGAGCTCGGGAGCGCCCGATGGATTTCAAAGTCGTTTGTGATTATCAACCGCGCGGAGACCAACTGACGGCGATCGAGCAGTTGGTGCGCGGCATCGAGGCGGGTGAAAAGCACCAGGTCTTGCTGGGGGTCACCGGTTCCGGCAAGACGTTCACGATGGCGAAGGTGATCGAAGCGGTCAACCGGCCCACCTTGGTGCTGGCTCACAACAAGACTTTGGCCGCCCAGCTCTACAACGAGTTCAAAGCGTTTTTCCCCGGCAACGCGGTCGAGTATTTTGTCAGCTACTACGATTACTACCAGCCGGAAGCTTACGTCCCGGCGACGGATCTCTACATTGAAAAAGAGGCCACCATCAACGACGAGATTGACAAACTGCGCCTCTCGGCCACGCGTTCCCTTTTCGAGCGGCGCGACTGCGTGATCGTGGCGAGTGTGAGCTGCATTTACGGCCTGGGCTCTCCGGAGGCCTATTACGGCATGTTGTTGCTGCTCGAGAAGGGCCAAAAGATTCCGCGGCAGGACGTTCTGCGCCGGCTGGTAGAAATCCAGTACGAGCGCAACGACGGCGACTTTCGGCGCGGGACGTTTCGGGTGCGGGGCGACGTCATCGAAGTCCACCCCACTTACGAAGACGCGGCCTACCGCATTGAGATGTGGGGAGATCAAATCGAATCGCTGAGCCAGATCGATCCCCTCCTCGGCCAAGTCAAGAAGACGTTGACCCGCCTGCCCATCTATCCGCGCACCCATTACGTCATGCCGGCCGACCAGCGGGAGCAGGCCATCGGGCGCATTCTTGAAGAACTGGAATGGTGGAAGGGCGAACTCGAAAAACAGGGGAAGCTGGTGGAGGCGCAGCGGCTCGAGCAGCGGACCAAGTTCGACGTGGAAATGATGAAGGAGATGGGTTACTGCCACGGCATCGAGAACTACTCGCGGCACCTTTCCGGCCGGCTACCGGGCGAACCTCCGCCGACGCTCCTCGATTATCTGCCGGCCGACGCCTTAATGTTTATTGACGAGAGCCACCAGACGGTGCCGCAGCTGCACGGCATGTACCACGGCGATCGCTCGCGCAAACAAACCTTGGTGGAATATGGATTTCGCCTGCCCTCGGCGCTCGACAACCGGCCCCTGACCTTTGAAGAGTTCGAGCATCGCGTAGGTCAAGTTATCTACGTCTCGGCCACCCCGGGGCCGTATGAACTGACGAAATCCGCCGGCGTCGTCGTCGAGCAGATCATCCGGCCGACTGGGCTCGTCGACCCGGAGATCGAGGTTCGCCCGACCCGCAATCAAGTTGATGATCTACTGGCCGAGATCCGCGCCCGAGCCGAGGCCGGCGAGCGGGTGCTGGTGACGACGTTGACCAAGCGCATGGCGGAGGATTTAACTGAATACTATTCCGATCTGGGCGTTCGTTGCCGTTACTTGCACTCCGAGATCGAGACTCTCGAGCGGGTCAAAATCCTCCGCGACCTGCGGCGCGGCGAGTTTGACGTTTTGATCGGCATCAACCTGCTGCGCGAGGGACTTGATTTGCCGGAAGTCTCGCTCGTGGCCGTGCTCGACGCCGATAAGGAAGGGTTTTTGCGATCGGGCGGGTCGTTGATCCAGACCGTGGGGCGGGCCGCCCGTCACGTCCGCGGCAAGGCGATCCTCTACGCCGACACCGTGACGGATTCCATGCGCTACGCCGTGGAGGAGACCAATCGCCGCCGCGCCAAGCAGCTTCGTTACAACGAGGAAAACCACATCACGCCGGAAAGCATCGTCAAACCTGTCGATATGGCCTTGGCCAGCATTGCGGAAGCGGATTACGTGGCCGTGCCCTTGGAGGAGATGCCCGAGGAGGGCGTTTCCGAGGATCAGCTCCAGGAGCTGATTGTCCGCCTCGAGCAACAGATGCGCGAAGCCGCGCGGCAATTTGAGTTTGAAAAGGCCGCCCGACTGCGCGATCAAGTTCAAGAGTTGAAGGCGAGGGAAGTGGGTGTGGGAACGGCGGAAGGGGGTGAGCGCGGAGCCGGAAAGGGGATCGAAGCGGGAAACGCCCGGGGTTGAGACCGGCTGCGCGGACGGCAGCCGCCCTCGCCCGATTCGCACCCGCGCGCCTCCAAGGAGCCGACACGGAATATGCAGCAGGTGGGAATTATTGGCCCCGGGCGGGTTGGCCAGGCGATGGGTAGGCTGTTGCTGGCGGCGGGTGTCCCGGTACGCCTGGTGGCCGCCCGCCGGCCCGAGGCCGCGCGGCGCGCCGTACGCTTCATCGGCGGCGGGAAACCCGTGGCCATCGATTCGCCCGAGCTCGCTGACGCCCGGATCCTTCTGATCGCCACTTCCGATGCCGCCATCGAGCCGGTGGCGGAGCACCTGGCCCGGCTCCGTCGCGATTGGAGCGGGCGCACGGTTTTGCACACCTGCGGTTCCCTGCCGGCGGCCGGACCGCGCTCCGTGCTGGGCGCGCTTCATCGGCGTGGCGCGGCGGTCGGATCGCTGCATCCGTTCCAAACCATTCCCAGCCCCGACGCGGGGACGCGGAGCCTGGTCGGCTGCTACTGGGCTGTGGAAGGTGATCGAGCCGCCGTCCGGCTGGCGTCGCAGTGGGTTAGGTCTCTTCGCGGCGTCGTTTTTCGTCTCCGGCCGGATCGGAAAACGCTCTACCACGCCGCGGCCGCCCTAACCTGCCCCACCGTGATCACGCTCATGGACGGCGCGGAGCGGCTGCTGGCGCTCGCCGGCGTGCCGGCGAAAATCGCGCGGCCCATGCTGGCCCAGTTCGCGGCCCAGACCGCGAAGCACTTTGGGGCCCTGGGTGGCCGCCGAGCCCTTACCGGACCCGCATCCCGCGGCGACTTCGCGACCCTGGCCCGCCATCTGGCCGCCCTGCGCCGCCATGCGCCCGACCTTCTCCCGGCCTACCGCGAGCTGCTTCGGAGCACGCTGAAGCTGGCCGGCCGGCGGGCACCGCGCCGGCTCGGGTGACCCCGGTTTCTGGACGGATGGCCCGCGCCCGGGCGGTGTGAATTGACCATGAATCGTCTCAGCCGTTTGATCGCCAGCATGCTGCTGGGCGCCGCGGTCGCGGCGGCGCAGCTTCCCGACGCCGGCACGCCGGATGCCGCCGGCGATCAACCCGTCACCGTCTTCGAGCATCCGGAGTCCAGCCGTTATTGGATTTCCGGCCAGATCAACCTCATCACCCAGGGCCATGGTCCGTTCCCGGCAAAGTACAGCGGCGTCAACAGCCTCGGCCCTCGCGCCGAATACGCCACCTCGCGCACCCTGACCCTTTACACCGGTCTTGAGCTCAACGCGAGCACCGAAGCCGTCCTCGATATCGAGAGCGCCGGCGGCCACGGCTTGAGCGGCGGCGCGGGGCTGGCCGGGTTCACCGATCTCGACATCGTGCGCACGCCCAACCTCGGCCAGGCGCCTTACCTGGCCCGCTTCTTCATCCGCAAGACGATCGCTTTCGGCCGCACCGAGGTCGATTCCGAACGGGGGCCCCTTGAGCTCGCCGCCCGGCTACCAGCGCGGCGGCTCAATCTCACGGTGGGCAAGTTCAGCCTGGTGGATTTCTTCGACGTCAACCCCGTCGGCAGCGACAGCCACCTGCAGTTCATGAACTGGGCCGTGGACAACAGCGGAGCCTACGACTACGCCGCTAACACCCGCGGCTACACCTGGGGAGCGATGACCGAGTACCAGGACCGGACGTGGGCGCTGCGCTTCGCCCTGGCCATGATGCCCAAGGTCGCCAATGGCGAGAATCTGGATGCGGATCTGTTGCGCGCCCACGCCGAGAACCTTGAGCTCGAGCTGCGCCGCTCCTGGCTCCCCGGCCGCCACGGCGTTCTCCGGCTGCTGTCGTTTGTCAACCACGCCGACATGGGGGATTACCGTGCCTCGATCGCCCAGTTCCGCGCCGGTGCGGTGCCCGTGCCGGACATCACCGCCACCCGCCGCCAGGGTCGCCTCAAGTACGGCTTCGGCGTCAACCTCGAGCAGGATCTGACCGCCCGGGTGCGCGCTTTCGCCCGCTGGGGCTGGAATGACGGCAAGACCGAATCGTTCGCCTATACGGAAATCGACCGCACCGGGGCCTTCGGCGCCGACTTCGCCGGCCCGCTCGGGCGGCGACCGCTCGACAAGATCGGCGCCGCCTTCGTGCTCAACGGCCTCTCCGGCGACCACCGCGAATACCTGGCCCTCGGCGGCCACGGTTTTATGCTCGGCGACGGCCATCTCGACTACGGCCGGGAACTCATCCTCGAGACCTATTACACCGCCCACCTCTGGCGCGGACTCTTCGGCTCCTTCGACCTCCAGCACATCCGCCATCCCGGCTACAATCGCGACCGCGGTCCGGTGCTGGTGCCGTCCGTCCGCCTGCATGTGGATTTCTAACGGCTCCGCTCAGTGAATCCACTTGATCTTTTTCTGCAGGTAGTCCATCAGCAGGTACTGTCCGAGCGTGTAGGGGGTGGTGAAGTAGGCCTTGCCGCGGCAGATTTCGGTGACCTTCTGAACGAAGTTCACCAACCCGTAGTCCGAGGCCAGCATGAAGGTGTTGATCAGGATGCCGTGGCGCCGGCACCGCGCCACCTCGTGGAGCGTCTCGGAGACGACCAGCGGATCCAGCCCGAAAGCGTTTTTATAAATCCGGCCGTCTTCCAGGGTCAGCGCCGAAGGCTTGCCGTCGGTGATCATGATGATCTGGCGCATGTCTTTCTTTTGGCGCGCTAGGATGCGCTCCGCCAGCCGCAAGCCTTCGCGCGTGTTGGTGTAGTACGGTCCCACCTTGACCCGCGCCAGTTCTTGGAACGGAATCTCCTCCGCCGAGTCATGGAACAGCACCATATGCAGCGAGTCGCCCGGATACTGGGTGCGAATGAGATGGGTGAGGGCCAGGGCCACCTTCTTGGCGGGGGTGAAGCGATCTTCGCCGTAAAGGATCATGCTGTGGCTGCAATCGAGCATGAGGACGGTGGCGCACGAGCTCTGATACTCGCACTGCCGCACCTGCAAATCATCGTAGTGGAGCTCGAGCGGCATCGTCCGCCCGGCCCGCCGGATGGCGGCGAGCAGCGTCGCATTGACGTCCAGGTTCATCGTGTCGCCAAATTCGTAGCGGCGCGTCGAGCCCGACGATTCCACCCCCGTCGCCATCTCCCGCGTGTCATGGCGCCCGAAGCTCGACTTGCCGAGCGAGCCGAGCAGATCCTTCAAGGTCTTGTAGCCCAAAAAATCGAGCGCCTTGTCCGTCACTTCGAACCGCACCGGGCCTTCCGGCAGCCTCGCCTGCCCCGGCCCGGCCCGCTCCGCCTCGCCCGCCCGCACCGGCGGCTCCATCGTCACGTAGCCTTCCTCCGCCAGCCGCTCGATCAGCCGGTCGATGGCCTCCCGCAGGCGCGAGTTCTGGTAGTCCTCGGCGTTTTCCAGCATTTGGGCGAGCGTCTCATCGGAGATCATCCCGCGGTCGCGCAGGGCCTCGAGCAGCGCCTGGTGAAGCTGTTCCAGGGTGCGCTCGGAAGCCATCTCGTCGAAGTCGTAATCGGAACTGGAAAAACCGCTGTCGAGAAAGAAGTCTTCAAGGAGTTTCAGCAGGTCTTCGGCGCTCAGCTCGCCAAAGGGATCCCCGACGTACTTGGCGTACTTGATGAATTTCATAAATCGCCGCCGGCTCCCGGGCGGCCTCAGTTGAGGTTCCGCCGCCGCGGGCCGGCCGCGCTCGGCTCCTCGGCCGACGGCTCGGCCCGGCGCTCCGCGTGGTAGCCGACTTCCTCATTGCGGCTGATTTTCTTGAGGGCGTACAGCCCTTCCAGGATGAATTCCCCGCCCGCCACCTGCAGCGCAGCATCGTCCTTGGGCTTGATTCCGAGCGCCTGGGTCTTCTCGATCAGCCCCTGGATTCTCTTGAACTGGTCGAAAATCTCGGCCGCCGGAGCGCGGTCGGAATACTTGAGCGTGCCGCCCAGCTCGAACCACTGGATGAGGTTGTGCATGGAGACGCCGTCGAAATACTTCTTAAACATCCGCGCCGTCGCCAGCCGGATCATCTCCCGCGCCACCGCGTCGGCCCCTTTCAGTTCGCCCTCGTACTCGAGCTCGAACTTGCCGGTGAGGGAAGGAAGGGCGGCGTAAACATCCGACAGCCGCGCCACCACTCTCGATTCGCGGTTGCGCAGGGCGCGCTGTTCGGCGTTGGAGACGACATTTTCCAGGCAGGTGATCGGCATCCGCTGGGAGACGCCGGAGCGTTTGTCAATCTTCTTCTCCTGCCGCGCCTCGAAGGCGATGCTCTCGATGACCTCGCGCACAAACTGCGGAATCACCAGCCGCGAGGCGGCTCCGTCGCGCTCGGTCCAGGCCTCCTGAGCCGTGATGGCCATGCCGGCTTCCAGCGTGGCCGGGTAGTGGGTGCGAATCTCGGAGCCGATGCGGTCCTTGAGCGGGGTAATGATTTTGCCTCGCGCCGTATAGTCCTCGGGGTTGGCCGTGAAGACCAGCGCCACATCGAGCGGCAACCGCACCGGATAGCCCTTAATCTGCACGTCTCCTTCCTGCATGATGTTAAACAGCCCCACTTGAATCTTTCCCGCCAGGTCGGGCAGTTCGTTGATGGCGAAAATGCCGCGATTGGCGCGCGGCAGCAGCCCGTAGTGGATCGTCAGCTCGCTCGAGAGCGCGTGCCCGCCCCGCGCCGCCTTGATCGGGTCAAGGTCGCCGATGATGTCGGCGATTGTGACGTCGGGCGTGGCCAGCTTTTCCACAAAGCGCCGCTCACGCGGCAGGTAATCGATCGGGGCGGCGTCTCCTAGCTCCTCGATCCGCTCGTGGCAGGCCCGGCAGAGCGGCCGCAGCGGGTCGTCGTTGATCTCGCACCCGGCCAGGAAGGGAATCTCCGGGTCAAGCAGATAAATCAGCGACCGCAAAATCCGGCTCTTGGCCTGCCCGCGCAGCCCGAGCAGGATGAAATTGTGCCGCGACAGAATGGCGTTGGCAATTTGCGGCGTCACCGTATCCTCAAATCCGATGATGCCGGGGAAGATCGGCTCGCCGGCTTCCAGCTTTTTCACCAGGTTAGCCCGCAGCTCATCTTTGATGCTGCGCGGCCGGTAACCGGAGGATTTCAATTCCCCAAGGGTTGTGGCTTTCTTCATGGCTCGATTATAGGCCCGCGCGCGAACAGAACTCAATGCGCGTGAAAAATCGGCGTCGCGCGAGCGGGCCGGCGCGATCTTCGGCTGGGCGGCGGGCGGCCCCTGGCAATCGAAATTTTGGCAGCGCCGGCTTAGAGTCTCAATTGCGATGGGCGGAAGGGGCCTTCATTGGGGAGAATCTCGACACTTTTCAGCCTCTCAGGGCCGTCCGGCGACTTTTCAACAACATAACTAACTGAAAGTAAATCCTGAAAAATTTTGTCTCTCTATTCCCATCCGTCCCCACCGTCTCACCGGAACCTGCCAAAATGAAGTCATGCGCGTTGGATGGCCTCTGTTTGGCTCACACTGGAAAAAGAGCGGGATGAGCGGCAAAGCTGGGTTGGCGGGGGCCCCCCACCCCAGGGGGTCGAAGCCACTAGGTTATTGAAAACAAGCAACCTAGCGGCTTCGCTCGAAAAACGAAGCCGCTAAGTGATTGAAAATACGTAGAGGGGGTTCGACAAAGCCACTAGGTTGATGAAAAGAAGAGAGTTAGGCTAAAAACCAGGGGGTCGGAAGGCTCGTAAGTGATTGAAAATACGTAGAGGCTTCCGGACGCCCGCGGCGGAAAGCCACTATGTTATTGAAAATACTATAGTTATTACAATTTGAGGCCCCCTGCCCGCTGCCAGGCCGGCCGGCCCTCCGATAAGCACCACGTGAACGAGAACGGACAACCCGGCAGCGTTTCCGGCGAAACCCGAGGCTACTCTGCCGCTCCCCGGATTCGGTACACTGGCATGGGAGCGGCGGAGATGTCGAAAACCCACCGAGCCGTCGTCGAGAGGCAATTTGGCCGAACAGTGGAAGCCTTCGCGCGGCTGGCGGTGCGGGACACGCCCGAAGTTGTCGCCGAGAAGGTGCAGTTTATGCGGCCGCAGGCGGGCGATGTGGCGCTCGACGTGGCCTGCGGAGCGGGGACGCTGGTGCTCGAGCTAGCCGCCCGGGTGCGCTGGGCCTGCGGCCTTGACGTGACGCGCGAAATGCTGGAGCAGGCTCGCCGCTTCCAGGCGGCGCGCGGCCTCGCGAACGTGGGCTTCGAACGGGGCGAAGCCGGCCAGCTTCCCTATCGCGACCAGGCTTTTGACCTCGTCGTCTGCCAGTGTTCGCTTCATCATATGTCCCATCCCGAGCGGGCCGTAAAAGAGATGATCCGCGTGCTCCAGCCGGCGGGCCGCCTGACGATCATCGACACGCTCGCCCCCGAGCAGGACGCCAAGTTCGAGTTGTTCAACCGTATCGAGATTGCGCGCGATCCCTCCCACGCGGCCACACTTCGCTGGACGACTTTCCGCCGGATGTTCGACGAGTTCGGCCTGGGGGTGGTGGATGAACAAATCCGGCGCCGCGAGCGTCGCTTCCATCACTGGATGCTGCGCGCCGGTCATGACCGGGGCAGCCGGCGCTATGAGCAGACCCGCCGGCTGCTCGAGGCCTCGATCCCGGGCGATCGGGCCGGACTGTCGCCCCGCCGCGAGGGCGACGATTTCGTGATCACCCATTACGAGGGGATGTTTTTGCTGCAAAAAAAGCCGGCGGGCCGGTGAACGGCGGAAGGCCCGGGCGGTGCGCGGGAGAACCACGGCGCGGCGCCTAGGCGCGGGGGCTCGCCGGCTGGAACGGCCACTCGCGGCGGAGGCGCGCCCGCACGGCGTAGGCGGTGCTTCCGGCGGTCAGCACCGCGAAGGCGAAGATCAGCGACCGGCGCGCGGCGGTTCCGAGCACGTAGAGCCAACCGGCGATCGAGACGATGCCGGGCAGCGGATAGAGCCACATTCGGAACGGGCGCGCCAGCTGCGGCGCGCGGCGGCGCAGCAGGAAGAACCCGATGGTCTGGGGCAGATACTGAATGAGCACGCGGGTGGCGATCAGGCTGCCAATGACGGCGCTGAGATTTCCCAGGCTGAACAGGGCGCCGATCACACCCAGGGTGATCAGCGAGACGTGCGGAAATCGCCCCGTCGGATGCAGCCGCGCGAAGATTTTGAAGAAGTTGTCGTCGAGCGCAGCGGCATAAGGAATGCGCGAGTAGCCGAGCAGGAGCGAAAACACCGACGACAGCGCGATCCAGAGCAACAGCACGGTCATCAGGCTTCCGGCCGCCGCCCCTTCCAGCCGCTCGATGTAAGTGGAAGCGATGAACTGGCTCTTCAGGATCTCCGGCCACGGAATGACGCTGAGGAAGCAGGCTGTCATCATCACATAGAGCGTCCCGACCAGGAGAATGGAAAAGAGAATGGCGCGGGGAATGACGCGGCCGGGATCGCGGATTTCTTCGGCCAGATAACAAACATTGTAATAACCGAAATAGTCATAGAGCGCGTACAGCGTGGCGTGACCCAGCCCGGCCCAGAACATCCAGCTCCAGCGGAAGGCGTGGGGAGGAAAGTCGAACAGCCGCGCCGCGCTCAAGTGGGGAAGGCCGGAGATGACGATCCACAAACAGCCGCCCAGCACTCCGACGACCAGCACCAAGGACATCTTGCCGATGGCGCCGATGCGCCGATACAGCAGCGCCACCAGGAGCAACGGGAACAGGGCGGCCACGACCCGCACGCCGGCCGGCGTCAGGCGCGGCGCCAAGTAATGGAGATAGTTGGCAAAGCCGATGCTGCCGCTGGCCACCGAAAGCGGGGCCGAAAACATGATCTGCCAGACCATCAGGAACGAAAGCCAGCGCCCGGCGCTCGCCGGCCCGAAGGCCTCGCGCAGATAGTTATAGCTGCCGCCGGCCTTGGGCAGAGCGGCGCCGAGTTCCGCCCACACCAGGCCGTCGCAAAAGGCGACGACGGCCCCGACCAGCCATCCCAGCATCGCCTGCGGTCCGCCCATCGTGGCCAGGAACAGCGGGATCGTGATGTAAGGGCCAATGCCCACCATGTCGGTGATGGCCAGCGCGGTCGCCTGCGCCAGTCCCAGTTCCCGGCGCAGCGCGGGCGGAGAGGCGAGAAGAGGCGATGGGGAACGTTCGCGGGCGGAGCTCCGGCTTTCGGGTTCTGGCACTGTCGAGCCTCGCGGCGGCGCCCGGCTATCCGGGCGGCCAGTGGAAGAGGCGCCCGCCCAGCAGGTGGACGTGGAGATGAAAGACCGACTGACCGGCTCCCGCGCCGTTGTTGATCACCGTGCGGTATCCGCGGCCCGCCAGTTGCCGCTCCTGAGCCAGACGGGCGGCGACGGCGAGCAGCCGGCCGAGAAGCGGTTCGTCTTCCGCCGTGGCCTCGCTGAGCGACGGCAGATGCCGGCGGGGAATCACCAGCAGATGCACTGGGGCCTGAGGGTGCAGGTCCTCGAAGGCCATCACCGTCTCGTCTTCGTAGACGATGCGGGCCGGGGCCTGACCCTTCACGATGCGGCAAAAGATGCACTCCATACGGACAACCTCTCAGTTCACCCGCACCAAATACGTATCCAAGGCCAGGCCGGTTTCGCGCAGCCTCGCCGCCAAGTCGCGGGCCGCCTCCTCCGAGCCGAGGCGGCCCACGCGAACCCGATGGAGCAGTCCGTCGCCGCGGTCCAAGCTCTCGATGACGACCGGGGCAAAATAGGGCTCGATGCGGAGTCGCAGCCGCTCGGCGTTATCCCGGTTGCGGAACGCCCCCACCTGGACGGCAAAAATGCCCGGCTCGGCGAGAAGCTGGGGGTTGAGAATTTCCAGCCGCACCAGCGCCGTCCCCCGCGCCAGCATGCCCAGGGATTTTGCCGCGGCGTAGGACAGGTCGATGATGCGGCCTTCCACAAACGGGCCGCGGTCATTGATGCGCACCACGGTGGATTGACCGTTCTCAAGATCGTGGACGCGCACCTCGCTCCCGAAAGGCAGCGTCCGGTGGGCGGCGGTCATGGCGTACATGTTGTAGATTTCACCGCTCGAGGTCGGGCGCCCGTGATACGGGTGGCCGTACCAGGAAGCAATACCCTCTTCCCCTTGCTCGAAGGAAGTGGCGGGCGCGGGAGGCCGAGCGGCGGGAGGGCCCGGCGGCGGCGGATACGAGCGCGCTGCTCGGCGCTGGCGGTGCCAGCAACCGGCGCTGACCAGCGCGAGCGCCGCGAGCACGGGAAGAAAGGTTCGACCGGCGGCGGCCGGCGAAGAACGCCGTGCGGGGTGAGAAATGCCGATCGATAACCGCATTCTTGTGCCGGCTCGGGCCGCTTTCCCGGAGCCGTCTGCCGCCCTTCAGCTCTCCTCGGCGCGCCGGCGCAGCCGGTGGTCGGCTCGGGGGGATTCATCCGCCGGCCGCGGCCTGCCGAGCCTCTCGGGGGCGAGCGGAGCGACGCCCTCCGGCTCAGGCCGCTCGTGCCGAATCGTCACGCCATTCCCTTGCCTGGCCGGACAACCCTTGGCCTCCTTCCCGCGTTCCGCCGACTTCGCGCGCGGTGCCGACTATTCTAATCAACCCCCTTGCCGTGCACAAAGGAAAACCGGGACGGGCAATTCTTTCTTCACACGGCGGGCGTTATCCCTCATACTTGACGCTCGCCGGTTGGAGGCGGCGAGCCGAACCCCTATGCTACTTCCGCGCAAGCTTTGGTTCAAATGGCAGCGCGTCAAGACCTTCTGGCGCCACGCCTGGGGCAGGAAGGAGCAGCCGGCCTACGACGCCTCGCTCCGCATGTGTCCGAACTGCCGCGGCCTCATCGATCGCCGGGTGTCGGTGTGTCCGCTATGCGGAGCCTTCACTCGCCCGGCGCGCTCCCGCGGCGGCTCAGCGCCCGGCCGCGTGATGGGCGTCATTCCCATTCCGCGAACGGCCACCTCGGCTCTGGTCGGCGTGAACATCCTGTTGTACGCGGTGTCGTGGTACATGACCCAGAAGGCGGCCGCCGCCGTCCTCAGCGCGGCTCCCGCTTGGGGCGGCATTGACAATCGTGTGCTGGTGAGCCTGGGCGCCAAGTTCGGCCCGGCCATCTACGCCGGGCAATGGTGGCGATTGGTGACCGCGGTGTTTTTGCACGCCGGCCTGCTCCACCTCGGCATGAATCTGTGGGTGCTGCTGGACGTGGGACCCATGACCGAGGCGCTGTTTTCCGCCTCCAAGTTCATCGTGGTGTATCTTGCCAGCGGCGTCGCCGGATTCCTGCTCAGCCTTTGGTGGAGCCCCTTCGTTGTCTCCATCGGCGCCTCCGGAGCCATCATGGGGCTGATCGGCGCGCTGATCGGGGCCAGCTTTCATCACGGCACCCTGGGCAAGGAGTTTCGAGGCCGGCTGTGGCGGTGGGTGATTTACATCCTGATCTTCGGGCTGTTCTTCGCCGTCGACAATGCGGCGCACGTGGGAGGTCTCGTGACCGGCCTGCTGTTCGGATACCTGGTGCCGGAAGGCGAGCCGGAAAGCGGGGCGGCGGAAACGTTGTGGAGCCTGCTGGGAACGCTGGCGGTGCTCATCATTGCCGGATCGTTTGCGCTGATGGCCCTTCACCTGAGCCGCATCACGGGCTGAGCCGGGCCCCGCGCCGGCCAGCTCACGAGCGCCATTCGCGCTTCACTTTTTCCGATTTTTCCGCCACCGACCGCGCCAGTTGTTGCTTGTATTCCCGCAGCTTTTCCGCCAGCGCGCGGTCCGACGTGGCCAGGATTTGCACCGCCAGGACGGCGGCGTTGATCGCGCCCGGCTGGCCGATGGCCGTGCACGCCACCGGAACGCCGCCCGGCATCTGGACGATCGACAGGAGCGAATCGAAGCCGGCCAAACTGGTTGTCGCCAAGGGGACGCCGATCACCGGCAGAATGGTTTCCGCGGCGATCACGCCCGCCAGATGAGCGGCTCCGCCCGCCCCGACGATAAGCACCTTCAGGCCGCGCCCCGCCGCGGTTCGGGCGTACTCGGAGGTGCGCGCGGGCGAGCGGTGCGCGGAGGTGATCTCCAGCTCGAACGGCACGGCGAACTTCTGGAGCGTCTTGGCCGCTTCGATCATCACCGGCAGGTCGCTGTCGCTGCCCATCAGGATTGCCACTTGCGGATTCGCCGTCTCAGCCATGCACCGTTTCCTTTCCGTGGGAGCCCATCCGCCCCGCGGGCGCCGATCACCCGCGAGTGCGGCCCTTCGCAGACGAGCGCGTCACCGGCGCTCGCCACCGCGCCGCCTTCAGGTGACGCCCAGCGAGCCGGTGATTCGGGGGTTGGGAACGCGCAACCGGTTGGGCGGGCGGGGCTCGAGCGGCAGGCGGCGCAATCCCTTGGCGCCGATGTCGGTGCGGTAATGCATGCCGTCGAAGTGAATCTTCCGTACGGCCGCGTATGCGCGCTCGATGGCGGCCGCCAGGTCTTCGGCGATCGCCGTGACGCCCAGCACGCGGCCGCCGGCCGTGACCAGTTGATGGTTCACGACCCGGGTGCCGGCATGGAAAACCTTGACGCCCGCCCGCGCTTCGGCTTCCTCGTAGCCCGAGATGACCTGACCGGTCTCGGGAGCGCCCGGATAGCCTTTGGCGGCGAGCACAACGCACACCGCCGGGTTCGGCGTCCAGTGGGCGTCCACCGCCCCAAGCTGGCCCTGCCGCAGGGCCAGCAACAGATCGACCAAGTCGGACCGCAGGCGCATCAGGATCGCTTGCGCTTCCGGATCGCCCAGCCGAACATTGTATTCGAGCACCTTCGGGCCTTCCGCGGTCAGCATCAGCCCGCAATAGAGAAATCCTCGATACGGAACGCCTTCCGCCGCCATGCCGGCCAGGGTCGGCGTAACGATCACCCGCAGGATTTCGCTCCGCAGCCGCTCGGGCAGCATCGCCTCGTCGCTGAAAGCGCCCATGCCGCCGGTGTTGGGCCCCTGGTCGTTATCGAGCAGGCTTTTGTGGTCCTGAGCCGGAGCCAGCGGCACGACCGCCCGCCCGTCGGTGAGGACCATGAACGAGAGTTCCTCGCCCTTCAGGCATTCTTCAATCACCACCCGCTCGCCGGCCGCTCCCAGCGTCTTTTGCCGCATGAAGGCGTCCAGCGCCGCCTCGGCTTCCTCTCGGCGCCGAGCCACAACGACGCCCTTGCCGGCCGCCAGGCCGTCGGCCTTGATGACGACCGGTTCGCGGAAGTCGTCGAGTGCCCGAATGGCCTGGTCAAACCTTTCGGCCACGGCGAAGCGGGCGGTGGGAATCCGGTGTCGCCGCATGAACTCCTTGGCGAAAATCTTGCTGCCTTCCAGCCGCGCGGCCAGCTTCGTGGGGCCGACGATCCACCGCCCCGCCTTTTCGAATTCGTCCACCACCCCGGCCACCAACGGAGCTTCCGGGCCGATCACCGTCAGGTCGGCCCCGAGCGACTGCGCCAGCTCGAGCACGGCCGCCGGATTCGACACCTCGACGGGGCGGCACTCGGCCTCCTGGGCAATGCCGGCATTGCCCGGCGCGCCGTAAATCTCCTCCATGTGCTGGCTCTCCCGCAACTTCCACACCAGCGCGTGCTCGCGGCCGCCGGCGCCGATCACCAAAATCTTCATAGGTCGGTTACACTATCGACTTTTACGGGCGATTGTCAATCAGCGCCCCCCGCCAGGACGGCCGTCCGTGTCGCGGAGGCCGGTCCGGCGAGCGAACCTTCCGACGGCGAGAGGCGGGTGGCGAGGCGGGAAATCTTTGTTATAATGACCAAGGGAAGAGCGGCAAGTCTTCCATCCGGGCGTGAGTCTGACCTCTGGACTTCTTGGCGGATTCGCCGGCAGCATCTCCAGCGTTCCGGAGCTCCTCGGAGCCGCGAAGAGGGCAGTCCGCCGTTGCCCCGGGGGCCGGAACCGGTCCGGCAAAAATGAATGGATAGATCGGGCTCTACCCAGGGGGATTTCGGACGAACTTCATGGCAACAACCCAACTGGTGGTAACCGAAGGACAAGTTTCTCCTGATCAGCGACGGGTGGTCAACGACCTCAGCATCCAGGTGGCGACGGTCAACGGCTCAGGAAGCCAAAGCTCCAATTTAGTGCTTCTACGAGCCATTTTTCAAATGGGCGTTCCCGTCTCCGGTAAAAACCTCTTCCCTTCCAACATCGCGGGCCTTCCGACGTGGTTCACGATTCGCGCCTCCAAGTACGGCTACGTGGGCCGGCGCAAGGAGATCGATTTTCTCGTGGCCATGAATCCCGAGACCGCCGAAGAAGACGTGGCGTCACTCGAACCGGGGGCCGCCTGCGTGTACGACGAGAAACTCGACCTCCGCCGATTGCGCCGCGACGTCGCGTTCTACGCCGTCCCGTTTGACAAGTTGGTGGCGCCGATCTGCCCGGACCCCCGCCTCCGCAAGCTGGTTCGTAACATGATTTACGTCGGCGTGCTGGCCAAGCTGCTCGGCATCGAGATGGAGGAGATCGAGCGTGCGCTGCGCCGGCAGTTTAAGCGAAAGGTGAAGGCGGTGGATTTGAACTTCAAGGCCGTCGCCGCCGGTTACGAGTTTGCTGACCAGAATCTGGAAAAGGCCGACCGCTTTTACATCGAGCGCATGAACGCCACCGCCGGCAAGGTGCTGATTGAGGGCAACACGGCGGCGGCCCTGGGATGCCTCTTCGCCGGCGTCACGGTCGTGACGTGGTATCCCATCACGCCTTCGTCCTCGCTGTGCGAAACCCTCATTGAATACTTGAAACGCTATCGCACCGACCCGCAGACCGGCCAGGCGACGTTCGCGGTCATTCAGGCGGAAGATGAGATGGCCGCCCTCGGTATGGCCATCGGCGCTGGCTGGGCGGGCGCCCGCGCCATGACGTCGACCTCGGGGCCGGGCATCTCGCTGATGTCGGAATTTGTGGGCCTCGGCTATTACGCGGAAATTCCCGCCGTGATCTTCGACATCCAGCGGGTTGGACCCTCCACCGGCCTGCCCACCCGCACCGCCCAGGGCGACGTGCTCTCGAATGCCTTCCTGTCGCACGGCGATACCCAGCATCCGCTCCTGTTTCCGAGTTCGCCGGAGGAGTGTTACACGATGGCGATGGAGGCGTTTGACCTTGCCGAGGAGCTGCAGACGCCGGTGCTGGTCATGAGCGATCTGGACCTGGGCATGAACACCTGGATGTCCGACCGGTTTGCCTATCCCTCCCGGCCGCTGCGCCGCGGAAAGGTGCTCAGCGCCGAGGAGCTCGAGCGGCGGGGTGGCTTCCTGCGTTACCGGGACGTCGACGGCGATGGCATCGGCTACCGAACCCTCCCCGGCACGAATCATCCGGCGGCCGGATACTTTACCCGCGGAAGCGGACACGACGAGCGGGCCATTTACAGCGAGAGGCCGGATGTCTACGTCCAGAATGTCGACCGCCTGGCGCGAAAATTTGAGACCGCGCGGAAGAAGGTTCCGGCGCCGGTGGTCGAGGAGGCCGAAGGCGCCGAGATCGGCATCATCGCCTACGGCACGACCCACTGGGCGGTTGTCGAATGTCTCGACCAGTTGCGGCAGGAGTATCACTTGCCCGCCAGCTACTGCCGCCTCCGGGCGTACCCGTTCGCGGACGCGGTGTGGGACTTCGTCGCCCGCCATCAGCGCCTCTACGTCGTCGAGCAGAACCGCGACGGGCAGCTCTGCAGCCTGCTGAAGCTCGACCGGCGCCTCGCGGACGCCGCCAAATTGCGGAGCGTCCGCCATTACAACGGCCTGCCGGTCGACGCGCGCAGCATCACCGACGCCATTGTGGCGCAGGAGGGATTGAACTAACATGGCCACCACCCTGCCCCCGCCGCGGAAACTCAACCGCATCGGCCTCGATCAAGCCGCTTACAAAGGCAACAAAACGACGTTGTGCGCCGGCTGCGGCCACAATGCCATCAGCGAGCGCATCATTGAAGCCTTTTATGAGATGGGCGTCGAACCTTACCGCGTCGCCAAGATGTCGGGCATCGGCTGCTCGTCGAAGAGTCCGGCGTATTTTCTCAAAAGCTCCCACGGCTTCAACGCCGTTCACGGCCGCATGCCTTCGGTCGCCACCGGAGCGCTCGTGGCCAACCGCACGCTGATCATGATCGGCGTGAGCGGCGACGGGGACACCGCGTCCATCGGGATCGGGCAGTTTGTTCACCTGATGCGCCGCAATTTGCCCATCATTTACATCATCGAAGATAACGGCTGTTACGGCCTGACGAAGGGGCAGTTTTCGGCCACGGCCGACGTCGGATCGAAGCTCAAAACCGGGGTGGTCAACGAACTGCCGTCCATCGATACCTGCGCCCTGGCCATCGAGTTGGGGGCCACCTTTGTGGCGCGCTCGTTTTCGGGCGACAAGAAACAGCTGCTGGCCCTGCTCCAGGCCGCCATCGCCCACCGCGGCACGGTGATGCTCGACGTCATTTCGCCTTGCGTCACGTTCAACGACCACGACGGCTCGACCAAGAGTTACAGCTACGTGCGCGAGCACGAAGAGATTCTCGAAGACGTCAGCTTTGTGCCGTTCTTCGAGGATATCACCGTGGACTATGACCCCGGCACGACCACCGACATCGCGCTGCACGACGGTTCCCACCTGCTGCTCAAGAAACTCGGCGTCGACTACGATCCCACCAGCAAAGCCGAGGCGCTGCGGGTGCTCACCGAATCGCACGAGAAAGGCGAGGTGCTGACGGGTCTTTTTTATGTGGATACCCGCCGGCCCCATTTCATCGATCTGCTCCATCTCGTCGATGAGCCGCTCGCCACGTTGCCCGAATCCCGCGTTCGCCCGCCGCAAAGCGTGCTGGACGAAGTCATGGAAGAGCACCGCTAAGCCTCACCGCGAACCCCCCGGACCGCTCCCACCTCTTATTGCGCCATGAGCCCGCCATCGACCACCAGGGCGTGTCCGGTCACGAAGGACGAGGCTTCCGAGAAAAGCCACACCACCGCCGCCGCGACCTCTTCCGGCGTTCCGAGGCGTCCCACCGGCTCCACCTTCCGGATCCAGGGCTCGAAATCGGGGTGATCCCGCGCGTAAGCCTCGGTCATGGGAGTGGCGACAAAGCCTGGGCAGACGGCGTTAATCCGGATTCCCATCCGGGCATACTCGAGCGCCGCCGTCTTGGTGAGTTGAATCACGCCGCCTTTGGCCGCGCTGTAGGCCGGCTGGCCCCGCAGGCCCACCAGCCCCGCCACCGACGCGTTATTGACAATCACTCCTCCGCCTTGCCGCAGCATCTGGGCGAGCTCGTATTTCATGCACAGCCAGACGCCCTTCAGGTTGACGCCGATCGTGCGATCCCAGTTCTCTTCGCTGCACTCCGCCGTGCGGGCCGTTTCGCCGCTGGTTCCGGCGTTGTTGAAGGCACCATCCAGCCGCCCGTAGGCCGCCACTGCCTTGGCGACGAGAGCCTCCACCTCGGCGGCGCGGGTGACGTCGGCGGGGACGAACATCGCCTCGCCGTGAGCTTGGCGGATGAGGTTTGCCGTCTCCTCGCCTTCCGCCCGGCGACGGCCGCTGATCGCCACTTTGGCGCCTTCTCGCGCCAAGGCCAGCGCCGCGGCGCGCCCGATCCCCGAGCCTCCGCCCGTCACCAACACCGCCCTTTGCGCCAGCAACCCGCTCGACACGGAACCCCTCCTACGCCGCCTGGCCAGCGCCGCGCGCCAGTTTGACCAGGCTTTCGATGTGGTAGGTCTGCGGAAAGAAATCGAACAGCTCGACCCCTTCAATTCCATACCCCCCTCCGGCCAGCTCACCCAGATCCCGAGCCAGGGTCGGCGGGCTGCAGGAGACATAGTGAATTCGGCGCGGGCGCAGTTGGATGAGCCGTCGCAGAGCGGCGGCTCCGACTCCGGCTCGCGGCGGATCCAGCACGACCAGGTCGGGCTCCGCCACCGGGGCGCGGCGCAGAAAATCAAACGCCGTGGCGCAGATCGGAAGGACGTGGTCAAATCCGGCGGCGCGCCGGTTGGAGTCGAGGTCGGAGACCGCCGCCGCGCTGGCCTCGACGGCGATCACGCGCCGGAAACGGCGCGCCAGCGGCAGCGTGAAAAGCCCGACGCCGGCGAAAAGGTCGAAGGCCAGGTCGCCCTCGGCGTCGGCAGCGGCCGATACCAGGTCGCTGACCAGATATCGCGAGGCTTGAAAGAAGGCGCCGGGGCTGACCCGATACCGGAAATCGCCGGCCTGATATCTCAGGGTTTCACCGGCCAATAGCCGCGGGTCGGAGCCTTCGGCGCGAACGGCGATGGCGGTCACGCCGGCCGGCGCGCGCGAAAGTTCGGCGAGCTCCGCGGCCGCTTCGCGGCTGGCCCGGTTCAGCGCCACCGTCAGCATGACGCTCTGATCGCGATCGTCGGCCAGCAGGGTGACAGCCCGGAATTCGGCGAGGCGCGGCGACCATTCCGGCCGGTGCAATTCGGCGAGCACAGCGTTCAGCTGCGGCGAAAGAATCAGGCACCTGTCAATCGGGCAAACCCGGTGTGACGCCGCCTCCAAGAAGCCGAGCGCCATCCCGCCGTCCGGCTGCCGCGCCGCTTTCAGTTCCGCCTGGTTACGATACTCCCAGGCAGGGCCGGCGTGAACCGGGATGGGGCCGTCCCAGACAATTTTTCCGATCCGGCGCAACGTCTCGCGAAGGATTTCACGCTTGATCATTCCCTGATTTTCGGCGTCCAAGTGCTGGTAGTGGCAGCCACCGCACCGCCCGAAGTACGGGCAAGGCGGGTCTATCCGTTGCGGCGCCGGCTCGACCACCTCCAGCAGGCGCGCGTGGATGACGCCCTTGGCTCGCCGCACCGGCTCGACCCGCACCCGTTCGCCCGGCAGGGCGCGGGGCACGAGCACCGGATGCCCCTCGTGATAGCCGAGCGCAGCGCCTCCGTAGACGAGTTTCTGCGGGATCAATTCAAACGGCATATCCCATCCGCGATCGCGCCGCCGCGCGCGCCCGCTCGGTCGCGGCGCGGCGGAGAGGCCGCTCGATTACAGATAGAATAGGCTCAACCTCGGAATTCGGTAATGCTCATAAAGCCGCTTTTTCACCAACTGCCGCTCAAAGGATTCAATCTGGAGCCCGGTCATCTTTCGCCGGCACGAATCCAGTTCGCGCTCAACTTCGGCGCGAAGGCGCGCCAGTAGTTCCACGCTGGCGCCGCGGGTAACGGAGGCCGTCATCTTCTCCTCGAGCGCCGACAGACGATTTTCCAACAGCTCGAGGTCGGCAAGCTGGGCCGGATCTTCCGCCAGGCGCCTCAGCGCCGCCGCACATTCGTCGAGGTCGCTGGCCACCGCCGCGGCCCCGTTTTGGCGGGCACTAAGGCTCGCCGCCTCGAGCGCCAGGGCGTTTTGTTGCAGATAAGCTCGAATCTCCGCAGGGGTAAAAGGTGTGGCCTCAGAAGCCGCCCCCACCTTTCGCGCGCCACCCTCGTTGGAAGCCGTCTTCAATTCCTCCGCCACCTCGAGCACGCTTTGTGAGCAATAAGCCAGCCCGTTGATCTTTCGGAACCGCCCGGGCCGCTTCTGAAACCTCTCAAACGTCCGCTCAATGCCCCTCAGCACGGCTTCGAGCGGAATGCCGGCTTCTTTCCACGACTCGACGAGCGCCCAATCGAGCGGAGAGAGCAACGTCGGCGTTCCGCGGTGCCGGCTAAAGCAGTCTTCGACATCGGTAAAGTAGTTGAAGTATTGTCCCACGTTTGACTCGCCGGGCTGCGCCGGCCCGACCCGCCGCGCTTTCCGGTCCGAAAGCGCGTCATGGATTCGTGACCTCAGCCCTCCCGGCCCCGCGGCGGCTCATCGGGAGCTTCGGGCTCCCGCCGTCGGACCGGCGCCGGCCGCGTTGCGCTCGTAAATGATTCTCAGGCCTTCGAGCGTCAGGGTGGCGTCCACCGGGGGCTTGTATTTCGATGCTCCCGCCACCAGTGCCGCCTGCCCGCCGGTGGCGATCACCCGGGTCTTTCCGCCCATCACCTCCAGCAGGCGATCGAGGATGCCGTCGACGAGACCCACCGCCCCGTAAAAGAGCCCAGACTGCATGCTCGAAACCGTGCTGGTGCCGATCACGCGTTGCGGCTGGCGGATTTCGACCCGCGGCAGGCGCGCGGCGCGCTCGAAAAGCGCCTCGGCGCTGATGCCAAGGCCCGGCGCGATGACCCCTCCCAAATATTCGCCGCGCTCGGAAACGCAATCGAACGTGATCGCGGTGCCGAAGTCGACGATCACGCACGGCCCGCCGTATTTCTCCCAGGCAGCTACACTGTTGGCGATACGATCGGCGCCCACTTCAAGCGGATTATCATAATGAATGGCCATGCCGGTGCGGATGCCGGGCTCGAGAAACAGCGCTGGCAGATGAAAGTATTTCTGCGCCATTTCGCCGAGCAGCGAGTTGAGCGGAGGCACGACGCTGGCAATCATGATCCCGGAAATTTTGTTGGCCTGAATGCCGTCCAGGGTAAACAGATTCCGAATGAGGATGCCGTATTCGTCGGCTGTCTGTTCGGCGTTGGTCGTCAGCCGCCAGTGGGCCCGAAGCTCCCGGCCGGCGAAAACCCCCAGCACCGTGTTGGTATTTCCGACGTCGACGACCAGCAACATCATCGCTCGCCCCTGGCGGGCCTGGCCGAAACGAGGTCGCGCCTGCCGGCCGCCGCCAGCTCACCGATTTATTTTACTTCGACGATTTCCCCGGCCACGAGCGACTCCTCGCGCCCGTCGTCCCGCCGCACGCGAAGCGCCCCGCTCGGTTCCAGCCCCAGGGTGACGGCACAAAACTCCCCCTCGCCGCTCACCACGCGGATTCGCTTCCCGCACGCGTAGCTGGAAACCGCGGCCCACCGCTCGGCAATCACGCCGCTGCCCTGTTGGAGCAAAAGCTGATAGTACGTCTCCAGGTGCTTCAACAAGCTGATCAGGATCGGCAACCTGGCCTGGAGCTTGCCGGTTTCCAGGTAAATCGAGGTCGCGATGGTTCTCAGTTTGGGCGGCAGTTGACGGTGATTGACGTTAATGCCGATCCCGATCACCACAGCGTGAAGACAATCCACTTCAGCGTTCATTTCGGTGAGGATGCCGCACAGCTTGCGCCCCGCCACGAGCAAGTCATTGGGCCAGCGGATATCGGCGTCCAGGCCGGTTGAGGATTCGACCGCGTCATGCGCCGCCACGGCGGCCATCAGAGTCAGCGCCGGGGCCGCTGATGGCGGCAGCGGAGGACGAAGAAGAATCGAAGAGTAGATTCCACTCGACCGCTCCGAATGCCACGCTCGGCCAAAACGTCCGCGTCCGGCCGTCTGTTCTTCGGCCAGCACCACCGTCCCGTGCGGCGCTCCCTGAGATGCCAGCTCGAAGGCGTCATCGTTGGTCGAGCCGGTCTTCAGGTAATGGACCACCTTGTGGCCGATGTGACCTTGGCTAAACTCGGGCTCGATGAGGCTGGGCGCCAAAATATCCGGCAGTTTGCCCAACTGGTAGCCAGCCGCCGGATGACCCTTGATGTCAACGCCCATCTGGCGCAATTTTTCCACCCAGGACCACACGGCCGAGCGAGTAACTCCAATTTCTTCAGCTACTTTCGGTCCTGGAACCACCACGGTGGCGTTCTTGACCAGTAGGTGAATCAGCTTGTCAATCCGTTGATCAGTGGCGCGTGGCATACGCTGGTCTCAAAAGGAAGCCAGTTTTCGGCTGGCCCGCCGAATGGGGTCACCACGACCTGGGCTGCTCGCGATATTCTATCTTATTCATGTCAAATGATTTCAATCCGTTTCCCCGGGGCTCAAAATCCCAGCTGCGGGCGCTACCGGCCGGCTTTGGCCGACTAGGCGCCTAATCGGGTTATCGACTCGTCGATTTTGCGCAACTGCTCGATCAGCTCCCCGTGGCGACGCCGCGCGCTTTCCACCACGTCGGCCGGGGCTCGGCTTGTAAACGCCTGATTCTCCAGCTTGTTAGCCAAAATCGTCAATTGCTGCTCAATCTTCTCCCGCTCCCGCTTCAGCCGCGCTCGCTCGGCCGTGTGATCGACCGCCTGCTCGTCAAGAATGCGGAAGTCGCAGTGGGCGGTGATTCTGGCACCTTCTCCGGAGAGCCGGCCGCGAGTGAGGCTCAAGGCTTCGACACCGGCCAGCCGGAGAATCGTGCTCTGGTGGGCGCGAACCAGCTCGAGTACACGAACGTCTTCGCTGGCCACCCGAACGCTCGGCTTGTGTCTTTGTAACCCTATGTCCGCCTTGGCGTTACGGATGGCTACCACGAGCTCGCGGATAGTCGCAAACTCCCTCTCCGTAATCGGATCGTGCAACCGAGCGCTGACCAAGCCGAACGGGGTGAGCGAGATCGACTCTTGCGCGCCCCCGTGACGGGGAAGTTGATGCCATAACTCCTCTGTAATGAACGGCATAAAGGGGTGTAGCAGGTGCAGAGCGGACTCAAATGCCCGCAGCAGATTCACCCACGCCGCCGGTACCGTGGGCTGGTCGGCCGGCTTCGCAATTTCCGGCTTTACCCACTCCAAGTACCAGTCGCAAAACTCGTGCCAAAAGAACTGATAGATGATTTCGGCGGCCTCGTGGAAGCGATAAGCGGCGAGCGCTTCGTTCATCTCCCGCGTCACCGTGGACAGCCGTGAAAAAATCCAGCGGTGAGCCAGTTCGCACTCGCCATAACGCCCATGCGCATCCCGCACCTCGGTGTGATGGGTGAACAGGGCTTCGGCTTGGTCAAAGACCAAGCCAGCCGCCAGTTGGTCGCGCCAGGCGCCGGGCACGCGATCCAGGTTCAGGAAGATAAATCTCGCGGCGTTCCAGATCTTATTGGCAAAGGCGCGGTTGGCCTCGATCTTGCCCACGCTGAACGCGATGTCCGTCCCCGGCGCCGCGCTGACGGCCAAGGCGAACCGCACCGCGTCCGTCCCGTACTTCTCGGTCACCTCGAGCGGGTCGATGACATTGCCCTTGGTCTTTGACATCTTCTGGCGCTCCGCATCGCGCACCAGGGCGTGGATATAGAGCTCGCGGAACGGCACGTCCTGCATGAACTTCAGCCCCATCATGATCATGCGCGCGCCCCAGAAAAACAGGATGTCAAAGCCCATGATCATGAGGTCGTTGGGGTAAAACCTCCGCAGGTCGGCGGTTGGCTCCGGCCAACCCAGGGTTGCAAACGGCCACAGGGCCGAGCTGAACCACGTATCGAGCACGTCCGGATCCTGTCGCAGCGCGCCCTGGCAGTCCGGGCAGGCGCTCGGAGCCTCTCGCTGCACGGTGAGCCGGCCGCACGCCTGGCAGTACCAGGCGGGAATGCGGTGTCCCCACCACAGCTGTCGCGAAATACACCAGTCGTGGATGTTCTCCATCCAGTTCAGATAAATCTTGCGGTAGGGTTCCGGCAGGATGCGGATGCGCCCGTCCGCCACGCCCCGAATCGCCGGCTCAGCCAGCGGCTGCATCTTCATAAACCACTGCGTCGACAGCAACGGTTCGACCACCGTTTTGCAGCGCTGGCAGGTGCCGACCGCGAGCGTGTAATCCTCGGTCTTTTCGAGCAGCCCCTGCGCCCTCAAATCGCGCAGGACGGCCTCGCGCGCCTCATGGCGGTCCAAGCCCCGGTAGGCTCCCGCTGCCTCCGTCATGCGGGCGGCCGGGTCGATCACCACCACGCTCGCCAAACCATGCCGCCGGCCCATCGCGAAGTCGTTCGGATCGTGCGCCGGCGTCACCTTGACCGCCCCGGTGCCGAACGCCGGATCGACGAAATCATCCGCCACCACGGGCACCGCGCGCTGCACGAGCGGCACCACCACGTGGCGTCCAATCGCCCCCCGGTAGCGCTCGTCCCTGGGGTTGACCGCCACCGCCGTATCCCCCAGCATCGTCTCCGGCCGCGTCGTCGCCACGCTCAGATGCCCCGCCCCGTCTGCGAAGGGATAGCGGATCGTCCACAGATGCCCGGGCCGCTCTTCATGCACCACCTCAAGGTCGGAAACCGCCGTCCCGCAGCGCGGACACCAGTTGACGATGTATTGCCCGCGGTAAATGAGCCCCTCGCCGTACAGCCGCACAAACACCTCCTGCACGGCGCGCGTGTACCCCGCATCCATCGTGAAGCGCTCCCGCGTCCAATCCACCGAAGCCCCCAAGCGCTCCATCTGCCGTCGGATGGTTTCGCCGTTCGCCTCCTTCCACCTCCAGCACCGCTCGACAAACTTCTCCGGACCCATCTCGAGCCGCCGCCGCCGCCCTTCGCGCTGCCAAATGCTCGCCGCCTCCGGGCCTTCCAGATCCGGCAGCGCCTCGCGGCCCAGCTCGCGCTCGACGATCATCTGCGTGGCGATCGAAGCGTGGTCGGTGCCCGGCAGCCACAGCACGTCCTCGCCCCGCATCCGGTGCCAGCGCACCACGATGTCGATCTCCGTGTGCTCGAGCATGTGCCCCATGTGGAGCGATCCGGTGATGTTGGGCGGCGGAATCACCAGGCAGAAGCGCGGGCGGGTGAAATCGTCCGACGGCCGATAAAGCCGCCGCTCCACCCAGTACCGCGCCCAGCGCGGCTCGATGGTTTCCGGCGAGTAGACCTTAGGGATTTCAGCGGGCACTTCCGGTTTCTCCTTGGGTGACGGTGACTGGCAGCCTGGAGTGCGCCGCCCCGCAAGGCGGCGCTGCGGCTTGAATTCAACTCACTATAGCCTCTGGCGGACGGGGGCGTCAAATCGGGACGATTCGGCATTTGCGGGCCGCACACCTCCAATGCCCCGGAGGAGCACGGCCAGCAGCCCGCACCCCCTCGCCCCGGCCGTCGGCCGGCGATGGCCATCGCCCTCAGCCCGAAGCGGAGCCGCCTGGGCCCTCGGAAACTTCCCGCAGCCGCCCAGTCTCGACATCGAACAGGAAGCCTCGGACCGGAATCGACTTGGGAATCCAGGGGTGGGATCGGAGTTTGGCCATCTGCTCCCGCAGGTTGGCCTCGAGATCGCGGAAGGAGTAGAAGCGCGCCGGGGCCACGGCGGCGGCCCCGGTTTGCTTCCACAGCCTGGCCCGCAGATCGTCATCCCTGAACGCCAGCATGCCGCAATCGGTATGGTGAACCAGCATGAACTCGCGGGTGCCGAGCAGGTGATGGGAGATAATCAGCGAGCGCAGGGCATCATCATCCACAATGCCGCCGGCGTTGCGGATCACGTGGGCATCGCCTTCCTTCAATCCGAGCATCCGGGAAATCACCAAGCGCGCGTCCATGCAGGCGACCACGGCCAGCCGCCGGGCAGGCGGTGCCGGCAGCCGGCCGGAGGTGAAGTGGCGCGAGTACTCCCGGTTGGCTTCTAAGACTTCATCGATAACACTCATCCGTGAGACCTCCTCGCCGGTCGGGCCGGCCCCGGCCGTGGGGAGACGGACGGGGCCCCTTGTGTTCCGCAAAAGCTTCCGCCGCCGCGCCCCTCAGCAGTTCCGGCACCCGGCCGAACAAGCGGACGGCCTTCTCGACCTGGGGATCGCCGCGGGTTTCCACCTCGTCGCCTGCCGCCAGGCCGTAAACCAGGTTGAAAATCTCCGTCTTGATCCGAAGCTTCAGGTAATCCTGATCCGGGCCCCAATATTCTTGCGGAGCGCGGATTTGGTGCCCGTTCAGGTAGCTGCGGAAATCCTCGAGCACCCGGGCGTCGGGCTGGAAAGACTGGCCGACGGGGCCGTTGAGCGAGAGATACTCGGAGGCGAAATCGGTAAAGGCGCCCCGCTGGTTGAGGAACGTCGCCCAGGGATCGAGCTGGCGCTCGGGAATCTCGACATCGGGGGTGATGCCGCCGCCGGCTCGAAGCGGCCGCCCATCGTCGGTGTGAAAAGCGCTGGCCGCGCCGGCCGTGGAAGCCGACGGGTCAATGCCGGCGAGAGCCGTTCCGGGCAAGGGCCGCTGGATGGATCGCCCGCTGGGCGTGAAATACTGCGCGGTGGTCAGCGCCAACCCGGTCTGGTCGCTCAGGGGCATCACCGTTTCCACCACGCCTTTGCCAAAAGTCGGCTCGCCGGCAATCACGGCGCGGTCATGCTCCTCGAGCGCAGCCGCCAGCACCTCAGCGGCGCTCGCCGTGTTGCCGTTCACCAACACGATCATGGGCATATCGAAGTGATAGGGAGCGGCGAACGTCTTATAAGTCTGTTCCGCCTTCGACCGGCCGCGCACGCTGAGGACGAGCTCGCCCGGCCGGAGGAACAGGCTGGCCACCGCCAAGGCCGCGTCGACCATGCCGCCGTGATTGTCCCGCAGATCGAGAAGGAGCCCGCGGAGAGGCTCGGGGGCCGCGGCGGGGGCGGAGTTCTCCGGGCGGGCCTCTCCCGTAGCCTTCCCTTCCATCTTCTCCAAGGCGGTGACGACTTCTTGCGGCGTTTTGGATTCAAATCCCGAAACGTGCAGGTAGGCGATGCCGGGTGACCACAGGAAAGCTTTGTCGACGGTCGGCAGGGCGACTTCGGCGGGCTTCAAATGGAGGTCCTGGGCGACGACTTTGCCCGGATGAATCACGCCCAGCGTCACCGGCTTCGAGCGCGATTGCTGCAAGAGCTGAACCAGGGAATTGAAATCCAGATCGGCCACGCGGGTGCCGTTGACGGCCACGATCTCGTCGCCGGGTCCGAGGCCGGCGCGCCACGAAGGGGATCCTTCCGCCGTCTGCAGTACCAGCACCTTGCCGGGGGTAACGTAAAGAATAGAGCCGAATCCCAGAGCCTCGCCCCGCGCCTGCTGCTGGAGCATGGCGAACTGAGCGCGGTCAAAAAAAGCGGAAAAGGGGTCGAGCGCCGCCAGCATGCCGCGCACCGCCCCGTCGAGGATCACCCGGTCCGGGTCCAGCGGATCCACGTAATGCTCGGCCAGGGCGCCGTAAAGGCGAGCCACTTTCAGGGCGGCTTGGGTGGCGGGGTCGGCGGGCGCCTCCGCGGCTCCGGCCGTCCAGGCGCAAGCAGCCAGAATCGCCGCCAGCATCACACCGCTGGCGAACCGGAGGCAGAATCTCGGAGGCGCGTGTGATTTCATCAGATTCAAAGGGTTGGATAGGCTCGGCGCGCTTGACGGTTGCACCGGGAACGCCCGCGCGGCTCAGCGCTCATCGGCCGGGCGCAGCGTCTCGGTCAGCCCGAATTCGCGATTGGCGTCAGCCGTGCGGCCGAGCTCCTTATAGGCTGTCCCCAGGATGTAGTGAGCCAGGTAGTTTTTGGGGTCCATTTTCAGGGCCTTTTCCAGAAATTCGGCGGCGAGCGCCGGATCCCCTTTCTTCATTTCCACCTTACCCAGAAGGATATAAGGGCCGGTGAAATTCTCGTTGAGCCAGATCGCCTGTTTGAGAGCGCGCTCGGCTTCGTTCCACTTTTCAAGGCGCGTGTAGGCGTCGCCCAGCCGCCAGTAGGCTAGCCACAACAGCGGGTCGATGGCCAGCTCCTGCCGGAACTCATCGAGCGCGGGTTGGATTTGGGATTTAAAAAGATAGATTTCGCCGAGCAGGAAGTGTGCCATGGGAAGACGAGGATTCATGGCCAGCGCCTGCCGCAGTTCCGGGATGGCTTGGTCTTCAAATTCTTGCCGCACCATCATTTGACCGAGCACCAGGTGGGCTTGGGCGCTGTCGGGCGGAACCGAAAACATTTTGGCAAACGCCGCGCGCGCCTGATCGTATTGATACGACTGAAGAAAGCTGACGCCCAGCAAGTACGACGCGGTGACGTCGGGCTGGGGGAGCCACGCCTGCACCTTTTCGAGCAGGGGGACGGCCTGTTGAAGGCGGCCCGTCAAATAGTAAGCGAGGCCCAGGAGCTGGGTCGATTCGGCATCTTGAGGATTCTGCTTCAGCGCCGCATCGAGATGCGCCACCGCAGCCGGGTAGTCCCGCTTCTGGTAATAGGCCTTCCCTAAGGCCGCTTCCACGCCGGCGGGTTCCGGCGACTCTAGCGCGAGAGGTTTCAGCACGGCGATGGCCTGGTCAAACTTGCCGCCATCCATCAGTTTTTGAGCCTGGGTCAGGCCGGAAGACGGCGGGGCGGGGCTGGAAGCGGTTTGCGCCTGAGCCCGAAACGCCAGCGCCAACAGCAAAGCGAAGGTTCCTATTCCCAATAAACCCAGCGCCCGGCCAACGCTGAACGTGCCCGGCAAGGTATGCGGCCCGCCGGCCGCCGGCCGGGTGTTCCGGGAAACGAGGGGGACTCCTCTGCCCGGCGTCTGCCGCCCATCGAGCTTCCCCCGCTGCCTCATAACCCTCGCCGAGAAGAAGCATAGAGCGACCGCGCACACGGGTCAAGCTCGGGGCCGCGCCGAGGAACCGGAATGGCTCGGCGAGCGGGCTTTAAGAGCCGCGCGCGGGGTGCTGATTCAGGCTCGTTTCGGAGGCGGGCGCGCTCGCCGGGTCGCGGGAGGGCTGAGCGGGTGGCGGAGAGGCGGCAGGGGCGGCCTGAAGGCCGCCCCTGCCGAGCAGTTTCCGGGTTAGAAGTCGAAGCGCAGGCCGAACTGCCAGACCCGCATTCCCGCTCCGGCGGCGAGTCCGAAGATTTCGCCGGCGGTCGAGCAGTCAACGCAGCCGTCGGGCTGCCCGAGGTTGACATGATTCACGGCATTGTAGGACTCGGCGCGGAACTGGCCTTTCAGCTTCTCGGTGATTTGAAAGTTCTTGAACAGGGAAAGGTCGGTGTCAAAGAACCGAGGCCCGCGCAACGAGTCGATGCCGACGTTGCCGAACTGCCCCACTTGCGGCCTTCCCCACGGGCCGATGGTCTGGCCGTTCGCCAAGGTCTTTCCTCCCGTCGTCACGTACCAGTATCCGGCCGTGTGATCGGGAGGCCCTGACCGCGGGCCCGCGCCGACGCTGCCGACCAGGTTGGGCATGCACGGCCCGGTGTCGCGGTCCTGGCCGCACTCGCTGTAACTCGGCGTAAAGGGCAGGCCGCTCATCCACGTCCAAGTTCCATTGAGCTCCCAGCCGCCAATCAGGTAGTCGGCCGCCTTCGAAGCGTTGGCGCCCCACCTCCGTCCCCGTCCAAACGGCAAGTCATAGATGTGGCTGAGCACGAAAACGTGGTTGCGCTGGAAATCGGAAGGTCCGCCCACCAGCTTCGGGTCGTAAATGTAATAGCCGTCGCCGTCATACTGGAAGGCGTGGGCGAAGGTGTAATGGGCGAGGAGGGAATAGCCGTTGGAGAATCGCTTTTCCACCTTGGCCTGTAACGACTCGTAGTGGTTGCTCGCGTCGTTGCCGTAATACTGCAGGCCCTGCGTCCATCCGTAGCGAGGATAATAGGGGCGCCGCAGATTCGTCGGCACGCCTTGCGCGAATCCGACGATGGTTGGGGTGTTGATGTCATAGTTCGGGCCGTCGCCGTTGAAGACGTGGGTGCCTTTGTTGGCGACGTAGGCGATCTCGCCCGTCAAACTGTTACTGAAGGCATGCTGCAGGCTGACGTTCCAGGCGTCCACCGTCAACATCCGCATGGCCGGCGGGTGCATGTGCGGGCTGATGCCGTCCGGCAGCAGCGGGTTGCCGGTCACACCCAGGCACTCCGTTCCCTGAATCTTTGCCGCCGTCTTCAGGGTAATCGGGTTGCAGTTGTTCTGAAGGATGGTGGCCGGATTCAACGGCGTGGGGCCCACGGCCAGTGAAAAGACGTCGGCGTAATTGGCCGCGGGGTTGATCTGCTGCTGGGCGAGCACCGGCAAGTTCTGCGTGACGGTATGGCCGAAGATGGAGCCGAACGTCCCGATATCGAAGCTGCGGCCGTAACCCATGCGCAGCACCGTGGTCGGCTTGATCTGGTAGGCGATCCCCAGGCGCGGCGCGAAATTCGTCAAGCTGTTGCGCACGTTGCCGTTGGTGCCGATGCCGTTTTCACCGGCAATCCACACTTCGCCGGTCCCCGGCTGCACCCATCCGCCCTTGTCTTTGCCGTTGACGGTTTGCGGGAAGTAGATCTCCCAGCGCAGACCGTAATTCACGGTCAACTTGGGGGTCACGCGCCAGGTATCCTGACCGTAAAAGAACCAGCGCTTCTGGCGCTCGGCAGCGTCGGTGACGTTGCTGACGTAGCGCCCAAAAGAAGTGACGTCGCCTAGCAAAAAGCTGGCCAGACCCAGCCCGGGAGCGTTCGCTCCCGAAGGGCCTTCGGTGAAGGAATTGCTGAAGTGTAATTCGCCCGCCCGGTGCGAGTCGCTCGGTACGCGCAGGTTCATCGCATAACGGATGTCAGCTCCGAACTTCAGCGTATGGTTGCCCCGAATGTTCGTCCAGTTGTTCACGAACTGGAATTGCTGCTCCTGTTCGTTCAACGGACAGTTACACTGGTTGACGCCCAAAGCGTAACCAAAATCGAAGCCGGCGGTTCCGTCGATAAAGAAGGCCGGCATGCCGGAGGTGAAGTAGTTATCCAGGTTGAGGCCGGGAATGCCGGCGTCCTTCGCCGGGCTGGTACCCAGTCCATTGGGGTTCACGAACACACGGTAGCGCATGAACCCAAAGCGGAAGTCCGTCAGCAGATTGGGGTTCAAGGTGTAATCAAAGCCCTGCGCAATACTCTGATTCCGGACATCGGAAGACCCGGCGAAGCCGCCCACCGACGGATCGACATTGAAGGCCGGACCTCCTGCCAGCGTGCCAAACAGCCCCGGACCTTGCCGCGCATAACGCTGGAAGCTGTACCGGCCAAACAGGTGCAGTTTTTCGGTCTGGTACTGGTCAACCCTGACGTCGAACCCGTCGCTGTTAAAGATCTGATTGCCGGAACCCACGAAGTTGGGGGCCGTCGGGTCGGTCGTGCTCAGGTTGGGCGGAGGGATAAACTTGAGCATGGCCAGGGCTTGAGCCGACAGCATGGCGGTGGGAATCACGTTGGGCTGAGTTCCATTGCCCATAAACTGCTGGCGGTTGCAACTCTGGGCTGTGCACGGAATGAGGTTGCCGCTACTGTCGAACGGATTGTAGATGTTAATCGGCGCCGAATTGGGAATTTTCAGAAAATCGCTCAAGTCGCCGCCGCGCTCTGCCAGCGTCGGGACGCGCGCTTCGCCGGAGCCTCCCAGCTTGCGGCGCGTCCCCTGATAGTCGCCGAAGATGAAGGTCTTATCCTTCTTGATCGGGCCACCCAGCGAGCCTCCAAACTGATTCCAGAGGCTGCTGGGAACGTTCGATGAGGCTTGCAGAAACGGGTCGCGGGCACTGGTCACGTTGTTGCGCCGGAACTCGAAGAGGCTTCCGTGCAGTTCGTTGGTCCCGGACTTCGTTTGGCTGGTCACCACGCCGGCCGTAGCCTCGCCGAATTCGGCGTCATAGTCCTGGGTCGTGACCTTCGCTTCCGTCACGGAGTCCAAGTTGGGATTGATGACAATGATTCCCAGGATCGGGTCCTGGTTGTCCGTCCCGTCCAACTGGTAGGAGGTGCCGCTAAAGTGCTGGCCATTGACCATGATTTGAATCGCGCCTTGCGGGTTTTCGCTGGCGGCATGCTGCCAGCCCAGGCGCTGCGTACCCGGTGTCAGCAGCTCAAATTGGGTGAAGTTGCGGTTGAAAATGGGCAAGTCCTCGACCTGTTGTTCGGTGAACTGCGTAGAAACATCGGTCCGTTCCGTCTTGAGCAAAGGGACGGCGGCCGTCACGTTCACCGTCTGGGTCACGGATCCCACTTGCATGACGGCGTTGACCTGAGTCGCCGCGTCGACGCTCACCTGCACGTTGTGCTGAATGAACGTTTGAAAGCCTTGCGCGTCGATCTTGACATCGTAGGTGCCCACAATCAGGTGCGTCTGCTCGTAATTGCCCGAGGCGTTCGTGGTGGTGGTAAAGCTGACGCCCTGAGCCGTATTGGTAATGGTCACCGTGGCCCCCGGCACCGCCGCCCCCGTCGCATCCGTCACGGTTCCGATGATGCTTCCATAAACCGCCTGAGCAAGCAGTCGCTGCGCCGGATACACCAGCGCCCACAAGAGTGCGACCGCGAGAAACCATCTTGTTCTTCGCATGCTGTCCTCCCTAGATTTCCGTGCTGTGGCCCTCACCGACTCCGGCCCCCGGGCGAGCGCTAGTCACAACGCCACCCGCAATCCAACCCGTGCGAACCCGGGACCGCCCCGGCGCCGGGACCGATCGTCACGGGTGAAAACCAACGCGTGACGGTTCCGCTGCGCGCTCGGAGGCACCCCCGCGCTTCGCACCAGCCAAAAGTTCTAGGTTACTGGAAAGACCCCACCTGACGCAGAGTAGTACGATCTAACAAGAATATGGTGACTGTCAAGACCAAAATTACCGAGCCTGAGCCGGCCGTTCAGCTTGACAGCCTTCGTTTCTGCCCGCCTTCAAGCCGCGCTAAGACCCGCGCGCCAGAAGACTTCTCCACCGCTCCCAGGCCTCGCCGCGCGCCCGTCGGTTCGCCTCGCTCGCATCAGGAGCTTCGCCGGCCCGCATAAAGCCGTGCCCGGCGCCGGCGTACGTCACCGGCTCGTACGTCTTGCCGAGCGCCTTCATGGCGGCCACGGTGTCAGGGATGATGGCGTCGATGCGGGTATCGTTGCCGCCATAGAACCCGTAAATCGGCGCCCGGATGTGCGCCATCGCCTCCTTCGGGGGGGCGGACCATAGAACACGAACGCCGCCGCCAGATCCGGCCGCTCGGTGGTGAACCGAAAGCTTTGCCCCCCCGCCCCACCAACAAAAACCCGCCACCATCAACCGGCCGTTGGCGGCAGGAAGCTTCAGCGCGTAATCCGCCACGGCGTTCAGGTCGGCGGTAATCTGCGCCGGATCCAAGTGGCTGACCGCCTCCACGGCCCCGCCCGGCGGGAAGTCGGTGCTGCGGCCGCCGTGCGGGCCCATGCCCGATAGCAGGTCGGGGGCAACGGCGATATAGCCGGCCGCCGCCACTTGATCCGCCACGTCCTGCACCCAATCGGTCATACCGAAGATTTCGTGAATGACCAGCACCACGGCCGACCTCGTCGGCCTCTCCGGGTAGACGACAAAGGTCTCAAGGGCCCGGCCGTCGTGCTGGACGCTAACCCATTGCCGATGGCGCGGAGACTGTTCCACCTTGACCCGCGCCCAGTCCTGGGCGGAAACCGCCGGCACCCAGCCCAGCAGGATCGCGATCAGCGCCCTTGACACCATTGGATTCCTCCCGCCCCTGCGCCACCCTACTATACCCGCGCTGGAGAGGCCAGGGAAGCGCCGCTCGAACCTAGGAAGGAAACAGCTCCGGGAACATCCGGCGATAAATGGACATGCCGAGCGCCGCGTGCATGCCGAGCTCGTCCAGGGCGCGGATTTCATCCTCGGTCGTGATCCCGCCGGCGGCCGTGATCGGCAACCGGGTTACGGCGCGCAAGGAGCGGAACCAATCGAGGCGCGTCCCCTGCAGGCGGCCTTCCGCGTCGATACAGGTGCAGAGAAATTCGGAGCAGTAGGGCTCAAGCTGGGGCAGCGCTTCGCCGGAGGTCAGCGGCAGGATTTGGCTCCAGCCTCGAATGGCGACGCAATCATTCCAGCAATCCACCGCGATCATCAGCCTCTCGCGCGGCAGAGCCCGAGCCAGGGCGCGAAGAAACGCATGGTTGACGCCTTGCGGCGTAAATGCCGCGCTGCCCACGATCACCTTGGAGGCGCCGTCGTTGGCCACTTCGACGGCCCGCTCGACGCTGCGAATGCCCCCTCCCACCCGGCAGCGCTTGCGGCCGCACAACTGCCGGATAATATCCGCCTGCCCGGCGCGGCCCATGGCCGCGTCCAAATCGATTACCTGCAGCTCGGGATACGCGGCGAATTTCTCGAGCACCGCGAGCGCGTCCGGCAACTCCAGAGCCTTGCGATTCTCATTGCCTTGGATGAGCTGCACGACCTTCCGGCCGAGCAGATCGATGCACGGTATCATCATGGCGGCACCGCGTTAACCCGCGACGATTCTCACCGGCACGCCGTGGGTCTGTAAATATTGCTTGAGAGTCCCTAGGGTCTGCCCTTCGTAATGGAAGATCGAGGCGGCCAGGGCGGCGTCGGCCGCGCCCCGCTCGAAGACCTCCACAAAATGCGCCGGATTCCCCGCTCCTCCCGAGGCGATCACGGGAATCTGCACGGCGCGCGAGACGGCCGCCGTCAGCTCGCAATCAAAACCGGCCTCGGTGCCGTCGGCGTCCATCGACGTCAGCAGAATCTCGCCGGCTCCCAGCTCTTCCACGCGCCGCGCCCAGGCGACCGCGTCCCATCCCGTCTCCCGCGTCCCCCCATAGGTCATCACCTGCCAGGCCGTTCGCCCGATCTCCGCCCCTTCCCGCCCTTGGGCCAGCGGTCCCGTTCGCCGCGCATCGATAGCCACCACAATGGCTTGCCGGCCGAAAGCGGCCGCCAGTTCGCTGACCAGGGCCGGCGATTCCACGGCTGCCGTGTTCACCGACACCTTGTCGGCTCCGGCGGCGAGCAGGCGGCGCGCATCGTCCACCGTGCGAACTCCGCCGCCGACCGTCAGGGGAATGAAGAGCCGGCGCGCCACACACCGGACGGTCTCCATCAGCGTGGCGCGCCCCTGCCGGGAAGCCGAAATATCCAGCATCACGAGCTCATCGGCTCCCTCGCGGTTGTACAGGTCGGCGAGTTCGCCCGGATCGCCCGCATCGCGCAGACCCTCGAACCGCACGCCCTTGACGACGCGCCCGTCCTGACAATCCAGGCACGGAATGATCCGTTTCGCCAGCATCCTTCCCCATCCTCGATCCAGCCCCGCCTTCAGGAGGCCAGAAAGTTCTGCAGCACCCTCAACCCCACCTCTCCCGACTTTTCGGGATGAAACTGCACGGCCCACAGCGCCCCCCGCTCGACGGCCGCCGCGTACGGCCCGCCGTAGTCGGTCAGCGCCGCCGTTTCGGCGGTGACGGGCGCGTAGTAGGAGTGGCAGTAGTAGACGAAGCTGCCGTTCGCCACGCCCTCCAACAGCCGGCTCCCTCCCCGAATCTCCAGTTGGTTCCAGCCCACCTGCGGCACCTTCCCCGGGCCGGTAAACCGCCTTACCGTACCCGCAAGCCACCCCAGCCCCGCCACCGCCGGAGCCTCCTCGCTGGATTCATAGAGCGCCTGCAGGCCCAAACAGATCCCCAAGTACGGGGTGCCGCGCCCGAGCGCCTCCCGGAGCGGCTCGATCATCCCGCGCCGGCCCAGTTCCCCCATCATGGCCCCAAAATGTCCCTGCCCGGGCAGAATGATCTTGTCGGCGCCGGCCAGGAGCTTGGCGCTGCCGGCAATCTCGGCCGGGTAGCCCAAATAGGCGATGGCCTTGAGCACCGAACCCACATTGCCGGCACCGTAGTCGATGACGACGGTCACAGGAGCCCCTTGGTACTGGGGAGTTGGCGTTTCAGCCGCGCGTCCCGCGAGCAGGCATACCGCAGCGCCCGCGCAAACGCCTTGAAGATCGCCTCCACCTGGTGGTGGCTCGAACGCCCGTATAACACCCGCAGGTGGAGGTTCGCTCCGGCGTGGGAAGCGAACCCCTGGAAGAAATCCTCGAGCAGCTCCGCCTCCAGGTCTCCTACCCGGCGGGCCTTGAGCCGGGTCTCGATCACCAGGTGGGGGCGCCCGCTCAAATCCACGGCCACCACGGCCAGCGTCTCATCCATCGGCATCACGAAGTAGCCGGCGCGGTTGATGCCCCGCTTGTCTCCGAGGGCCTGGCGCACCGCCTCGCCCAGCACGATGCCGACGTCCTCGACCGTGTGGTGCTGATCCACGTCCAAGTCGCCGCGCGCTTCCAGTTCCAGATCAAAGGCGCCGTGGCGGGTGAACAGTTCAAGCATATGGTCGAGGAATCGGATGCCGGTCGAGATCTGATACCGGCCCCGGCCATCCAGACTCAGCCGGAGGCGGATGTCCGTTTCCGCCGTCCGCCGGTGCACCTGGGCTTCGCGAGCTCTCATACCCAAACCGCCGGCGGCGAGTGCCGGATCAAATCCATCCACGCCGCCCGACCCTTCCCCGGTTCCATAACCGGCAGCAGCGGCTTCCAGGCGCGCGCCAGGCGCCGCATCTGGGCCTCGGTGCCGACGGTCACCCGGAGATAACCGCGCAGCCGCCGATCGTGGCTCCAGTCGCGCACCAGGATGCCTTGCGCGCGCAGCCGGCGGGCGATCTCCGGGCCGCGCGCTCCGACCCGCACCAGGACAAAGTTGGCGGCGCTCGGCGCATAGGCCAGTCCCATCTCGGTCAGCGTGCGGCAGAACGCCTCGCGGTTCGCGCGCACCTGCCGGGCGTACTGGCGCACTTCCTTGTCATGCCGGATCGCTTCCACCGCGCAGGCGGCGGCGACCGAGTTGACCGCATACACCGCGTGCGCCCGGCGCAGCCAGCCCGCCAAACGAGCGTTGGCAAACAGAAAGCCCAGGCGCAAACCCGCCAGTCCGAAAGCCTTCGAGAAGGTGCGGGACACCACCAGGTTCGGGTAGCGCCGAATCCAGGGCAGGATCGTCTGGCCCGAAAAATCGAAATAAGCCTCATCCACCAGCACCAGCGTATCCGGCGCCGCCAGCAGCAGGGCGCGCAAATCGGACTTGGGGATCAAGGTTCCGGTCGGATTATTGGGATTCGCCAGCGCCATCCAGCGCGGCCGCCGGCCGAGAACGGCCCTCATCTTCCCGACGTCCAGGCGCAGCCCCGCGTCGTAATCATAGCGCACCACGGCCGTCCGCCCTCCGGCCACGGCGTGGAAAAACTGGTAGATGGCAAAGGTCGGCGTGGGCGTCACCAGCACGTCCCCGGGCTCGACGAAGACGTCGCAGATCAGCTTGATCGCATCGTCGACTCCGTTGGTGATCAACATTTCCTCCGGCGCCACGCCGAAATAGCGGGCCAGAATCCGGCGCGCCCGGCCGTATTCCGGGTAGAGCGAAAACCACTCCGGGCGGAGGGTTCGGCGAAGAAAGCTGACGATGCCGGCCGGGCACCCGACCGTGTTTTCGTTAAAATCCAGACGGAGTTTTCCGGCCCGCCCTTCCTCGGGCGGGTAGTACTTCGGCAGCCGTTCGATCAGCGGGCGCGGGCGGAGCATCAGCCTTCCTCCGAGCTCAACCGGATTTCGATCGAATGCGCGTGCGCCCTCAAGCCCTCCGCCCGGGCCAGGGTCACAATCGCCCGGCGCAGCCGTTTGAGCCCCCGCCGCGTCACCCTCTGCACGCTGATGGACTTCACAAAATCGGCGGCGCTCAGCCCACCGTGCAGCCGCGCGGCTCCTGCGGTGGGGAGGATGTGATTCGGGCCCGAGGCGTAGTCTCCGGCCGCCACGGCGCTGTAATCGCCCAGAAAGATGGAGCCGGCGGCGCGAACGCGGCCAAGCATCCGGCGGGCGCCGCCGAGCAAGGTGAGATGTTCGGGGGCGAAACGGTTGGCCAGCTCGACGGCGGCGGCAAGATCGCGGGTGAGAATAACAGCGCCTTGCCGCGAGAGCGATTCGCGCGCCACCGGCAACGCGAGCCGTTCGAGCAGGGCGGCGGCCGCGGAGCGCACCTGCCGCGCCAGCCCGAGCGAGGGCGTGATGAGGATGGCCAGCGCGTCGGCGTCGTGTTCGGCTTGGGCCACCAGGTCCGCGGCGATCCACCGCGGTTCGCCCTCTTCCCCCACCATCACCAGCTCGGTCGGCCCGGCGAGAAAGTCGATTCCGCATTCCCCGGCCACCAACTGTTTCGCCGCCGCCACGTAACGATTGCCCGGGCCGACGATCTTGTCGGCGCGAGGCACGCTCTCGGTCCCGTAGGCAAAGGCGGCGATGGCCTGCGCGCCTCCCAAGCGGAAGATTTTCCGCACCCCGAGCACATCGGCGGCCACCAGCACCGCCGCCGCCGGACGGGGCGAGGTCACTATCACCTCGCTCACCCCAGCGACTTGCGCCGGAATCACGCTCATTAACACCGTGGACGGCAGCGGAAAACGCCCCCCCGGAACATAGCAGGCCACCCGCTCGAGCGGCCGAACCACGGCGGCCACTTCCACCCCCTCGAGCGTCTGGCCCCGCCACGGGCGGGGCAACTGCCGCCGGGCCACGGCGCGAATATTGCGGGCTGCCAGCTCGACGGCCGCCACAAAGCCGCGGGGAACCTGCCCGTAGGCGGCGGCAATTTCGCGGCCGCTGACCGTGAAACCCGACTCTCGCAGGTCCAACCGGTCAAATTTCCGCGCATAGCGGCAGAGCGCCCCGTCGCCCTCGCGCCGAACATCGTCCACAATGCGGCGCGCCACCACCAGAGCCTCCCCCAGACGCGCGGCCCGCGCCTCGAGCAGGCGGTCGAGGGCTTTCCGGTCGGTACTGCGAATGATCTCCAGCATGGACGCTCGAAGCGCCGGGCGGCACCGCGAACCGGGCTCGCCGCTTCCCCTTACATCACAATCTTGTTCAGCGGATACTCGACGATTCCTTGGGCCTTGGCCGCCTTGAGGCGCGGAATAATCTCCCGCACCGTCTTTTCATCAATCACCGTGTTGACGGCCACCCAGTCGGATTCACTCAAGTCCGAAATGGTCGGGCGCTTGAGGGCGGGAAGTACGGCGAGCACCTGGTTCAAGTCTTGGCGCTTCACGTTGAGCATCAGACCCACTTTGCCGGAAGCCTCGATGGCCCCCTGGAGCAGCATCACCAAGGTTTCCATCTTCCGGCGCTTCGCCGAATCGTTCCAAGCCGCGTGGCTGGCGACGAACTTGGTGTTGGATTCG
Source organism: Acidobacteriota bacterium (assembly GCA_902812365.1). Lineage (GTDB taxonomy): Bacteria > Acidobacteriota > Terriglobia > UBA7540 > UBA7540 > CADDZC01. The sequence continues at coordinate 53,285 of CADDZC010000009.1, forward strand.
AGCACGGTTTCGACAATCCGCAGGCCGTTGGCGCGCAGCGAAGAGCCGGTCTCGGTCACTTCCACGATCGCGTCGGCCAGCACCGGAGGCTTCACCTCCGTCGCGCCCCAGGAAAACTCCACCTTTGCCCGCACCCCGTTCCGAGCCAGATACTGCTCGGTCACCTTCACCAGTTCCGTGGCCACCGTCTTCCCTTCCAGATCCTGGACGCTCTGGATGGGGGATTTCTCCGGGGCCGCGAGCACCCATCGCACCTTGTTCATAGTCTGCTTGGAATAGATCAGGTCGGCCACCTCCACCAGATCGGCGCCGCTTTCGAGAATCCAGTCCTTGCCCGTCAGCCCGCAGTCCAGAATCTCGTCTTCAATGTAACGCGCCATCTCCTGGGCACGAATCAACATGCACTCGATCTCCTCATCGTCGATGTGAGGGAAGTAGGAGCGCGGGTTTACGGTGATCTCGTACCCGGCCTTGCGGAACAACTGCAGCGAAGCTTCCTGCAGGCTGCCTTTCGGTATCCCCAGCTTAAGTTTCATGGCGCCTCCTGTTCGCTCGCAGCCTTCCCCGCTCAGCGGTGCGGACGGCGGTTACTCGGCCGGGTTTTGAGCGGCCGGCCCGCGGCAGCGGATGGCTGGCGTCACTTCTTGTACACTTCGCCGGGATCAAAGCGGCGCGGCGCGACGACTTGCTCGCCCTCGGGGCTGACGCGCCGGAAAAAACACGATTCATACCCCAGGTGGCAGCAGCCCGGTCCGGCCAACTCGGCCTGGATGAGGAGCGCGTCCTGATCGCAATCCACCCGCACCTCGCGCACCTTGAGCCGGTGGCCGGAGGTTTCTCCTTTGGTCCACAGCTGCTGCCGGCTGCGGCTGAAAAAGGTCACAAAGCCGGAGCTGAGGGTTCGCTCGTAGGCTTCCGCGTTCATGTAACCGAGCATCAGCACCTTGCCGGTCTGCTGATCCTGGATAATCGCCGGCACCAGACCGTCTTGGAATTTCAATTCCATGTTCAACCAATATCCTTTTCCGTCCCGCCGCTCTCCGCTCCTGCGCGCCTGGCAAAGCGTCTGAAAAACTAAAAAGCCCGCCGGCCATCGCCAGCGGGCTTCCTTTCGGTTGCAACTCGATTTCGGCTTAGGCCCTCGCCCGCTGGCACACCTGGGCAGCGCTCTCGTGATGGGGATGGCCGGAATGTGCCAGCGCGTAAGCCATAAGCTGAAGGCTCAGTATAGAGCAGCTCCCCCTGGCCTGTCAACCCTCATTCGGAACGATGTCAAAGCTTTTTTAAAATGTCCTCTTGCTTACCTCGTTAAGAATGTCCCCCTTTTCTGCTTTGGTTTTTTCTCCGTCGTGGGTCGGGCCCAGAGACAGCCACAGGGCTCTTGAGCAAGCGCGATTGTACGGCAAACGGGGCGGGGGTTCGGATGGAAAGGAATTGCGGCCACACGGTATTCGAAAGCCATAAAACCGCCGGGGCGATTCAAGCCCGTTGTATCGGGCGGAAAGAAGAGCCGCAGGCCTTGGGGGGTGGGACTGCCGCTCAGGCTCGGCTCGGGCGGCGATGGGCTCGTGTTTCCTATTCATTATGAACCACTTAACTCACTTCCCTGTTTTTGGGCTTGCGCTTTCCGCCAGGCTTTTGCCATTGTTAGTGGGAAGCTCGGCCCGGGAGCCGATTTCGATCCGCTGCGCCGGGCTTGACGGCTGGGCGGCGCGGCGTCCGTCGCGGAGAAGGACTTGGCGCGGCAGAGCACGGCATACTGGCTGGCGTTGACCTCCATCGACGGGCTGGGAGTGCGAGGTGCTCTCAAGCTCGTCGAACGTTTTGGCTCGGCGCCGGCGGTTTTTGAAGTGTCACTGGCGGAACTCGAAGGCAGCGGGCTTTCGAGCCCGGTGGCGCGGGCGATCTCGGCTAAAGTCGGGCTGGAGCGGGCCGAAAAGGAGATTGCCGCGGCGAACCAGGCGGGATGTCGCCTTCTAACCCTGGAGGATCGCGACTACCCGCCCTTGCTCCGGCAGCTTCCCGATGCTCCCCTGGTGCTCTACGTTCGCGGCCGCGTCGAGGCGCTGAGCCGGCACGGAGTGGCCATCGTCGGAACACGGCGGCCGACGGCCTATGGGAGCTCCGTAGCGCACCGATTCGCGCAAGAGCTGGCGCAGCGTAACTTGGTGATTGTGAGCGGGATGGCTCGTGGCATCGATTCGGCGGCGCACCGCGGGGCGCTCGAGGCGCGAGGCGGCACCGTGGCCGTCCTCGGATCGGGTATCGACGTGATCTATCCGAAAGAAAATCAGTCCTTGGCGGAACGGATTATCGAGTCCGGAGCCCTCGTCTCCGAGTTCCCGCTAGGGACGGCCCCGGTGCCGGAGAATTTCCCCATCCGCAACCGCCTGATCAGCGGACTGACGCTCGGCACAGTGATCGTGGAGGCGGCCGAATACAGCGGATCATTGATAACCGCGCGGCTGGCCGCCGAGCAGAACCGCGAGGTCTACGCCGTGCCCGGCAACATCACGTCGGCGCAGAGTTTTGGTCCTAACCTATTGATAAAACAAGGGGCTAAGCTTGTCGACCGGTGGTCGGACATCATCGAGGAACTGCCCGCCTCGATTCGCGCCGAACTCCTGCCCGCCCCCGACCCGGTTGGCGCCAGCTCGAAGGCGGCCCGAGCCCCGCTCCTGGCGCTGGCTGAGAGCCGTCCGAACGGCCTCAGTGACGACCAGAGGGCCGTTTATGATGCCTTGCCGGCGGACCGGCCGGCCTTCATAGACTCCATCGCTGCCTCCGTCCGCCTGCCGCCGCCCCGGATCCTGACGGCGCTTCTGGAACTCGAAATGAGCGGGCTGGTGCGGCAATTGCCGGGGAAGAATTTTGTGCGCAACATGTAGAGCCAGCCGCTAGGAAGTTGGGATGCCGTGCCGCCAGGCGGCTGGAGTTGAAGCGTGCTCAGTGAACGGGGCATCTAAGGACGGCTGGGAAGGCTGATTGCATGGCTAAATCGCTCGTCATTGTGGAATCGCCGGCCAAGGCTAAGACGATCAATAAGTATTTGGGGTCGAACTATCTCGTCAAAGCCTCGATGGGCCACGTGATGGACTTGCCGAAAAAGGACTTAGGCGTCGACATCCAGAAGCATTTCGCGCCCACCTACATTACCATTCCCGGCAAGCAGAGTGTGATCCAGGAGCTGAAGTCGGCAGCCGCCAAGGCCGACGCCATCTATCTGGCCGCCGATCCGGACCGCGAGGGCGAGGCGATTTGTGCGCATTTGCGGGAATTGCTGGAATCGAAGAAGAAGAAATTTTACCGCGTCATTTTTAACGAAATCACGCGGGACGCAGTTCGCCACGCCTTTGAAAATCCAGGGGATATCGACTCTCGCCTGGTTGAAGCCCAGCAGGCGCGGCGGATTCTCGACCGGCTCGTCGGCTACCAGGTCAGCCCGCTCCTTTGGGAGAAGGTGAAGCGCGGTATTTCCGCCGGCCGCGTGCAAACCGTCGCCTTGCGCCTGATCGTGGAGCGGGAACGGGAAATCCAGGCCTTCCAGAGGAAGGAGTACTGGACGATTACCGCCCAGGTCGAGGGGGGGACGCCGCCGCCTTTTGAAGCGCGGCTGGTGAAACACCAGGGCAAGGACGTCGAAATACCGGACCAGGCGAGCGCCGAGGCCCACGTCGCGGCGATCCGCGCCGAGCCCTTCGTGGTCGAGTCGGTGGCCACGCGCGAGAAGCGCAGGTATCCCGTACCTCCTTTTATAACCAGTAAGTTACAACAGGAAGCTGTCCGCAAGCTGCGCTTCTCAGCCAAGAAGACCATGATGCTCGCGCAGCGGCTCTATGAGGGTGCGGAAGTGGGCGAGGAAGGCGCCGTCGGACTCATCACCTACATGCGCACCGACTCGACGCGCGTGGCCGAAACGGCTCTGGCCGCCGCCCGAGCTTACATCCAGAAGAAATTTGGCGCGCCCTACCTGCCCGAAAAGCCGATCCAGTATAAGAGCAAAAAGGACGCTCAGGACGCCCACGAAGCGATCCGCCCGACGGATGTGAGCCGCACCCCCGAATCCCTCAAAAAGTACCTGAGTCCCGACGAGTACAAGCTGTACAAGCTGATCTGGCAGCGCTTTGTGGCCTCGCAGATGACTCCGGCCGTCTTTGATCAGACCACCATCGAAATCCGCGCCGGCGATTACCTGTTCCGGGCCACCGGATCAGTCGAGAAGTTTAGCGGCTTCCGCGCCGTGTACGAAGAGGGCAAAGACGATCGCACGCCCCAGGAGATCGAAGAGGACGAAGAGCTGAAGCACCGGCTGCCCCCCGTCCGCTCGGGCGAGCGGCTCACCCTGCATCAGATCACGCCGGAGCAGCACTTCACCGAGCCTCCGCCGCGCTATAACGAGGCGACCCTGGTGAAGGCGCTCGAAGAGAAAGGCATTGGACGGCCCTCGACCTATGCCAGCATCTTGAGCGTGATCCAGAACCGCGATTACGTCGAGAAGATGCAGGGCCGTTTTTATCCGACCGAGCTGGGCATGGTGGTGAACGATCTGCTCGTCAAGAATTTCAGCGACATCTTTGACGTGGCCTATACGGCCCGCATGGAAGATGAACTGGACGAGGTCGAGGAAGGCAAGCTCACCTGGACGGAGGCCCTAGAAGAGTTCTACGCCAAATTCAAGAAGGATTTAAGGCGCGCCGAACGCGAGATGGCCGACATGAAGGGAGAAGGCATCCCCACCGACATCCGGTGTGAAAAGTGCGGCCGCACCATGAACATTCGCTTGGGACGAAACGGCCAGTTTCTGGCCTGCACCGGTTATCCGGACTGCGACGGCACCGCCGATCTGACCGCCGAGCAGGCGGCGAAATACGGAGTGGCGGCGCCGGGCGGGCCGCCGACCCCCGAAGTCCCGGGGCAAGTGTGCGAAAAGTGCGGCAAGCCCATGGCCGTCAAGCGCGGCCGTTTTGGATACTTTCTGGCCTGCACCGGCTACCCGGCCTGCCGCAATACGAAGAAGATCGTGATGAAAGAGGGCGGGGCCACGGCGGTCAGCGATACGCCGCTCGAGGAAAAATGCCCCGACTGCGGGGCCCATCTGGTCCGCAAGCACGGCCGCTACGGCGAATTTACGGCCTGCAGCAATTATCCGGAGTGCAAGTACGTGAAGCGCCAGACGCTGGGCATGGCCTGCCCGGAAAAGGGCTGCACGGGCGAAATCGTCGTGCGCCGCACCAAGCGGGGCAAGACCTTTTACGGTTGCAGCCGCTACCCGCAGTGCAAGTTCACCGCCTGGGACAAGCCCGTCAACTCGCCCTGCCCGAAGTGCGGCTCGCCGATCTTGCTCGAAAAGGTCTCGAAGATGGGCGAGGCCACGCGCTACTGCCCGAAAGAATCATGCCAGTACGAGCACGCCGTGGCGTGAAAACGGCCGCCCCGCGTCGCCAGCCGGCGGCGGGAAGCCGGCCGCGCCGCCGCGCCTAGGGCTTCACCGAGTCGGGCTCGACGTAAACGGTGTGGCCCCGGCCTCGGAACCCGCCGTCCGGCGCTCGCTCCGCCGCGGCCATCGGGGCGCCGCTTTCGGACCCGAAGGCGCGCCACTCGGTTCGCGCTGCAAACGGCCGCACCGTCGGCGGGTTGGCGCCGCTGTCGCCAAAGTAGCGCCAGCCGGGACGGTAGGGATCGAAGCCGCCGCGGCAGGGGACGTCCACGTCGTCGAGCAGCCGCAGCGTGAGCACCTTCTCGCCCTTCAGTTCCGGGCGAGGACCGCGAGCCGCGAGCGTCGCCAACTTCACCGGCCAGAGCAGGGGCACGGCCCACTCCACCGCGTCGCGCTTGGCGTGGCCTTTGCCCAGGATGTGCCCGTTGCGGTCCACGCGGTAGCCGCGCACGCCGATGACGCGGGTGGAGACGCGAGCCTCCCCGTCGGGAATGACTAGGCGGTCAAACTCGACCTCCATCCAGCCCTTCCCGACCAGCCGGCCCGGGTCCTTGTAGCCTACGAAGTGGCCGGCCAGCTCCGTGCCGCGCGGAAAGACCAGGCAGCCGAACTGCTGCACCGGATGGGCATAGCAAACGACCGGGTCGCCCACCTGGGCGGTGCGCGACGAAAGATCGGGCTCGCTGACAGTGCACTGGAGCAGCGTCCCGGCAACGAGCGGAATGTCGCGCGCCGCCGCACCGGCCGCCGGCAAAACCAAGCCTACGGCCAAAATCACCCCTCGAACCGCCGGATTCATAGCGACCTCCCAAGGCTCCGGTTTCGCGGCTCACCCGCGGCGCGATGGCGGCCGGCGCGGGCCGGGGAGCGGGGAGTCGCGGCGAGCCTCCTTTCGTTTTCTGCGAGCTACTGTACTCGCCGCTTGCGGCTCCGTCAAGCTCGGCCGGGGCTCAGCGCCGTTCCGGCTGAGGCCCGGCCCCGGGGTTAAAGAATGCCGTTCCCGTGACCGATAGTTGACCGGGGTTGCCGCCAAGACGGGGAAATGCCCTTGACCCTGCCCGGCCGGTGATGAAGAATAGGGTGGGGGAGCGTCGGAGTACCGGCTGACAGCGGTATGGCGCTCGCCGGCGGAGAGCCGGAAGAAGCCGGCGAGGGTTCGGCCCGGGCGCCGAGACGGGCGGGAATCCGGCGCCGAGCCGGAGCGCCGGATTTTCCCGGCACGGCAGGGGAAGAGTCGGTGGGAATGAATTTTCGCTCCGTCTTCAGCATGTTTTCGTCCGACCTGGCCATCGACCTGGGCACGGCCAATACGCTCGTCTATGCGAACGGGCGGGGGATTGTTGTCAATGAGCCCTCGATTGTGGCCATCAACAAAGTCAACGGGGCCGTCGAGGCGGTGGGCCGCGAAGCCAAGGAGATGCTGGGGCGCACGCCGGGCAACATCGTGGCGATCCGTCCCTTGAAAGACGGCGTCATTGCCGATTTCAAGGTGACGGAAAAGATGCTGAATTACTTCATCCAGAAGGCTCACAACAACCGACGGATGTTCGTCCACCCCCGCATCGTGATCGGCGTGCCCTCCGAGATCACTCAGGTGGAGAAGCGCGCCGTGCAGGATTCGGCCATGCGGGCGCGGGCGAGCGAAGTGTTTCTGGTGGAGCAGGCGATGATGGCGGCCATCGGGGCCGGCTTGCCCATCACCGAGCCTTCCGGCAGCATGATTGTGGATATCGGGGGCGGCACGACCGACATCGCCGTCATCTCCCTCTCCGGCATTGTCTACAGCCGTTCGGTGCGCGTGGCGGGCAACGAAATGGACGAGGCCATCACTTCCTACTTGAAGCGGCGCTACAACCTGCTGATCGGCGAGCGCACGGCGGAGCAGATCAAGATGGAGCTCGGCTCGGCCTACCCGCTCGACAAGCCCCTGACGATGGAAATCAAGGGCCGGCATTTGCTGGAAGGCATCCCCAAGACGATCACCATCGACGATTCGGAGATCCGCGAGGCCCTGGCCGAGTGCGTCTCCACGATTTTGAACGCCATCCGCGTGGCGCTCGAGCGCACGCCGCCGGAACTGTCCGCCGACATTTCCGACCGCGGCATTCTGTTGACGGGAGGCGGGGCGCTGCTGAAGAACCTCGACAAGCGCATCCGGGAAGAGACCGGGCTGCCCGTCTCGATCGCCGAAGACCCGCTGGCTTCGGTGGTGCTGGGCACCGGCCGGATGCTAACGGATTTTGACCTGCTCCGCCGTGTAGCTATAGAGTAATTAATGATATGATGGATACCGGCCGCCCGAGACTCCGCCGCCCTTCGGGCCGCCGGCAGACCAGGACCGCGCCATGCTACGGGAACTGAATTCGTCCGAATTTACCCATCCGGCCGCCCCCGCCACGCGGGACGCCCCCGAGGTCATGCAGGCGTTTGTGGCCCGCCACGTTCCGGCGATGGTTTTGATGTCGGTCCTCCTGGCCCAGTTTTTGCTCCTGTCGTTCCAAATCACCCGCAACCACCGTGGGCCGCTGATTAAACTGTGGGCGGTGCGCCTGCTCGATCCGTTTGACCGCTCGCTGCGGGGCGTCTCGGACGCCACGGCCCGCGCCTGGGAGACGTACCACGGCCTGTGGGGCGCCGAGCGGCAAAATCAGGAGCTGCAAACCCGGCTGGTGGAAGCGCGGTTCCGCATCCAGCAGCTCTCCGAGCAGGCCGCCGAGGCCGAACGCCTGCGGGCGCTGCTCGATTTCAAGACCCGCGCCGGCTTTTCGACCCAGGCCGCGGAAGTCATCGCCGCCAGCCCCGGCGACGGCTCCGCCGCCGTCTATATTGACAAAGGCGCCGACGAAGACTTGGCGGCCGACGAGCCGGTCATCACCCCGCAGGGCGTCGTGGGCAAAATCGTCGCCGTGCTTCCTCATGCCTCGCAGGTGCTGCTGGTGACGGACAGCGCGAGCGGCGTCGGGGCGATGCTCGGAAGCGATCATGTGCAGGGAGTGGTGAAAGGAACCGGAGACGGCCTGTGCCGGCTGGATTACATCATGAACGGAGAATCGGTCTCGCCGGGCGAACCGGTGCTCACCTCGGGGCTGGATCAGATTTACCCCAAAGGGCTCCTCATCGGCACCGTCGCCCAGGTGCAGGACGGGAACATCTATAAGCGCGTCACGGTGCGGCCCGCCGCGCCCCTGGACCGCCTGGAGATGGTTTTGGTGGTGACGAGGCCGCCCGCGGCGGCGGGCGAAGCGGCCGACCTGAGGCGTTGAGGAATCGCGCCACGCCCGTTCGCTTCGTGATTCACTCTCCATCTATGCCTTCTCCCGCCGAGCGCCCCATCGCCGTGTATCGCGTCCACGCGGCCGTCCTGTGGAGCTCGGCGTTTCTCGCCCTGCTGCTTCAGACGTTCCTGCCGGTGGTGATCCCGGTGGCCAAGCTGCTGGACTTTCCGCTGCTCGTCGTCATCTACTTTTCCTTGATGCGGCGGAACAAGATTTACGGTACGCTTCTCGGGACGCTGATGGGGCTGGCGCAGGACGCGCTGGCGCACGGCTTTTTGGGCATGTTCGGCATCGCCAAGACCCTGGTCGGCTACCTGGGCGCCTGGGGCAGCGTGCAATTTGACCTGGAACCGTTCCTTCCCCGCTCGCTGTTCGCTGGAGCCCTGATCATCGCGCACGGCGCCCTCTACGCGGCCCTTCAGCGCCTGCGGGAAACGCCGCCCCCGTTCGTTCCCCTGGACCTGGCGAGCAGCGTGTTGTTGAACGTCGCCATCGCTTTGATGGTGTTTCCGGCGCTAGATCTTTTCCGGCGGCCGGCCTGAGCGCCGGCCCCGGCGGCGAGGAGTGTCGATGCCCCCCCACCTTCATTCGCGGTCGGCCCACGGCGTGGTGACAGTGGCCCTGGCGGCCACGCTCGCGCTGGCGGCGGTCGAGTTGGTGGCGGGCACGGCCGGCCACAGCCTGGCGCTGGTGGGCGACGCCTGGCACAACCTCTCCGACCTGCCTTCGCTGGCCCTGGCCTGGATCGCGCTCTACCTCGAGCGACGGCCGCCCGATGACCGGAAGACCTACGGGTATCAGCGGGCCGGGGTGCTGGCGGCGTTTGTCAACGCCCTGGTGCTGGCGGGCATCGCCATCTTCATCTGCGTGGAAGGCTACGAGCGCATTGTGCATCCGGAGCCCGTGAGGACGCGCCTCATGATGATGGTGGGGGTGCTAGCTCTGGTCATCAATGGCGCGATCTCGTGGGGGCTGGGCCAGGAGCGGGCCGACCTGAACCTGCGCGCCGTCTTCATCCACAATTTCGGCGACGCACTCTCGAATCTGGGCATCATCGCGGGGGCGTGGATCATCCAGCGCACCGGCCAGCGCTTGGTGGACCCGCTGGTGGCGTTCCTGATCGCCGGCATGATCTTGTGGTCCAGTTTCGGGGTGCTGGTGGAGTCGTCGAACATTCTGTTGGAGAGCGCGCCGCCCGGCATCAGCCCGGAACGGGTGGCGGCGGCCATGCTTCGGGTGCCGGGCGTGCGAGAGGTTCACGACGTGCACATCTGGAGCCTGGGGTCGCGCTCGGTGGCGCTGTCATGCCACGTGCGGATTCTCGACATGCCGACGTCGGAGAGCGAGCGCATCGGGCACCGCCTCCACGACATCCTCAAAAATGAGTTCGGCATCTCCCACACCACGATCCAGTTTGAACATACCCACCCGCCGGGCGATTTCCACCGCTACATGCCGGAACCGGCGCGCAAGGAAAGCCCGTAGCCGGAGGCCGGGAGCGCCGCCTCGAGCCGGCAGATGCCTTGCCGCTGCTCGGACCGGGAGATTAAACTGAATCTGATGAGGAGAGCGAATTTTCTCCGCGGGCCCGCAGCGGCCGCCGTGATCACGGCGCTGGCGCTCGTTCCGCCGGCGAGCGCTCACGCCCGGCCGGCCGGCAATGAGGTGCCGGACATGACCGGGCAGTACCGGTTCCTGTCTCCCGATGACACGCTGGCGATTCTGGAAGAGGAGGGTCAACTGAAAGGCTACGTCGACGTGTTCCAGGGGGATGAGGAGTCCGACGACATCCTGAGCTACCCGATCACGACGGGCACCCGCGCCGGCAATCACGTGGAGTTCAAGACCGGAAAGATTCACGACCGGTATTACCGCTTCGTGGGAACCGTGGAGCGCGGCCGCGGCCACAAGGAAGACGACGCCGACTACCTTCGCCTGGTGGGTATTCTCGACATCGTCACCGAGAATCCGGTGAGCGGCCAAGAGTCAGTGGAGCGGCGGCCGGTCGTCTTCCTGTGGAAAAGCAAGTCGGAACGCCAGCCCGGCCCGTAGAGAATCGAGGCGTGACTTCCCGCGCGGCCCGGCGTGGGCGGCACGCCCTCTTCTTTCCCCTCCCGGGACGATGCCACCCGCGCCGCCGGCCGTTCAGGCCGCTCCTGCCCGCTGGTACATCCTTTGCGGCCATCGCATCGAGGATTCGATCATGTCAGCGATTTTCGAGGCGGGCAGGGGTTTTTCGAGGTAGTCGACCGCGCCAAGCTGCATGGCCTCGAGATAGCAGTTCATGTCCAGGCAGCGGGTGATGACCAGGGCGGGAACGCGGCGGCCGGTTTCCAGGATGCGTTCCAGGATCACCCGTCCTTCAAAGCGGGGGCTGCCCTGGTCGAGGAGGACAAAGTCGAAATGGTCAACGTCGAGCCATCGCAGCGCCTCCGCGTAAGAACCGCAGGCTCGAACATCGAAGTTTTGTTGGCTCAGATAGTGGGCATAGTCATAGAGCTCGTGGAGCTCGGGGTCGACAATGAGCACCTTGCGCGGCAGGAGCGCGAGAGGTGCCAGGGCGGCTTGGGTAGCGGTTGCGAGGGCCATGATCCACCTCCTCTTTCCAAAATTCTTCGGTGGACGACGGGTTATCGTGTCTCCGATAAGCCCATGGTAGGGAGGCGGGCGAAAGGGAGTCAAGTTAATTTTCAGTAATAGCGGCGTGAAATGCGCACTACAATCGGTAGGAGGCCAAAGGAGCCGCTGGCGCTACCGGATGGGGTCAGCCGGCCGGCGGCCGGGCTCTCCGGCCCGCCGCCCTGCCTTTAAACATCCAAGTTCTTCACGTCCAGCGCGTTTTGCTCGATAAATTGCCGGCGCGGTTCGACGGCGTCGCCCATCAGGATGGTGAAGATTTCGTCCGCCCCCGCCACGTCTTCAGCCCGCACCTGCAGGAGCGTGCGCCGCTCGGCGTCCATCGTCGTCTGCCAGAGCTGCTCCGGGTTCATTTCCCCCAGGCCTTTAAACCGCTGAACGGTGAGCAGCTTCTTGCCGGTGGTCATGACGTGATCGAGAAGCTCCTTGCGATCCCGGACGCTGATTTTCGTGCCGTTCGAGCAGATAACAAAGGGGGGGTGGTCATGCACCTTGACGCGGCGGTGCAACTCGAGTAGCCGGCGATATTCGGCGCTGGAGATCAACTCCCAATCCAGCACCCGCTCCCCCTGGGTTTCGCTCGCGAAGGCCAGCGTGTATAAGTTGTGCTCTTCGTCCAGGTTCAAGCGGACTTTGAACCCCTCCGCCTTCAGGTCCGCGGCCACCTGCTCGAGCTTGGCCGGATTCTCGAGCTCCGCCTTCTTGCCCAGTTCGGCGCCCAGCAGGGCGTTAAGGGGACGCGCGTCGCCCAGCCGCTTTTCCAGCTTGTCCCACAGCTCGTTGTACTCGGCGAGCGCCATCAGGAAATTGGTGAGCTCGCCCCCTTCCAGCCGCGCCTTCTGCGATCCGTCGCCGATCTCGATGGCATGATCTTCGGTGGCGCGGCGCATGACTTCCCGCCGGAACTCCTTTTCGTCGTGAATGTACCGGACGGTCTTGCCTTTCTTCAAAAGATAGAGCGGCGGCTGGGCAATATAGACGTGGCCGCGCTCGATCAATTCCGGCATCTGCCGGTAGAAGAAGGTCAGCAGCAGCGTGCGGATATGGGATCCGTCCACGTCGGCGTCAGTCATAATGATGATTTTGCCGTAGCGGAGCTTGCTGGCGTCGAAATCGTCTTTGCCGATTCCGGTGCCCAAGGCCGTGATCAGGGCGCGGATTTCCTCGTGGCTCAACATCTTGTCGAAGCGGGCTTTTTCCACGTTGAGGATCTTGCCCCGCAAGGGCAGAATGGCCTGGTAGCGCCGGTCACGCCCCTGCTTGGCGGAACCGCCGGCCGAGTCGCCCTCCACCAGAAACAACTCGCAGCGCGCCGGATCTCGCTCCTGGCAGTCGGCTAGTTTGCCGGGCAAGCCCCCGGAATCGAGCGCCCCCTTCCGGCGCGTCAACTCCCGCGCCTTGCGCGCCGCCTCGCGGGCCCGGGCTGCCTCGATCGCCTTGGCGCAGATTTTCCGCCCCACCGCCGGGTTTTGTTCGAAGGCTTCCATCAGCTTCTCGTAAACGAAGCTGGCCACCGTGCTCTGAATGTCGCTGTTCAGCTTGCCTTTGGTCTGGCCCTCGAACTGAGGTTGAGGCAGCTTCACGCTGATCACCGCCACCAATCCCTCGCGCACGTCTTCGCCTTGTAGGTTCTCCTTGACGTCTTTAAACAGTCCCTGGTTCTGCCCGAACTGGTTGATGGCGCGCGTCAGCGCCGACCGGAATCCGGACAGGTGGGTGCCGCCATCCACGGTGTTGATATTGTTGGCGAAGGAAAACACCGTCTCCGCGTAGCCGTCGTTGTACTGCAGGGCAAATTCCATGTAAGTGCCCTCGCGCTCGGCCTCGGCGTGGATCGGCGCCGAGTGCAGCACCTCTTTGTTCTTGTTGAGATGTTTGACAAATTCGGAGATGCCTCCGGTGTAGTGAAACTCCGACTCTTTGCCGGTGCGCTCGTCCTTCAGGCGAATGGTGAGACCCTTGTTCAGGAACGCGAGTTCCCGCAAGCGCTGGGCCAGCGTGTCGTAATTGAACTCGATGCTGTCAAAAATCTTGGGGTCGGGCCGGAAGGTGATCTTCGTGCCTCGCCGCTCGGTTTTGCCGGCCTTCTTGAGCGGGGCCAAGGGCTTGCCGCGCTCGTAGGACTGTTCCCAGGTGTAGCCGTCGCGCCAGATTTCCAGGTCCAGCCACTCGGCCAGCGCGTTCACCACCGAGACGCCGACACCGTGCAAGCCGCCGGAGACTTTGTAGCTGTGGGTGTCAAATTTGCCGCCCGCGTGGAGCACGGTCATGACGACTTCGGCGGCCGAGCGCCCCTCTTGCGGATGCATGTCCACGGGAATGCCCCGCCCGTTATCCACGACGGTGACGGAGTTATCGCTGTGGACGGTGACGGTGATCTTGTCGCAAAAGCCGGCCAAAGCCTCGTCCACCGAGTTATCCACGACTTCCCAGACGAGGTGGTGCAGTCCAAGCGGTCCCGTTGACCCGATGTACATCGCCGGGCGCTTGCGGACGGCTTCAATGCCTCCCAGCACCTTGATGCTGCTGGCGTCGTAGTGATGGTTCGGTTCTGGTGCGCCGTTTTGCTGGTTCACGCTGTCGATTTGGCTCCTCAAGGCGTTGAAGGCTCCGGATCAGCCCTCCACCACTTCCACGCTCGGCTTCATTCCCCCTAACTTTGCGACTGAGGCTGAAGCCTTGGACTCGATACGCCCTCAATCATCAGCCCGGCTAACCTGTCCGGATCCCCGAGGATGCGCCGGCGGTGACTGGCATCCCTGTCCGATACGCCGAAGCCAGCCATCACGCCTGATCTAGCTTGGGTTTTCAACACTTGCGACGCCATGCCGGAAAGCCCGTCTGAGCTGGCCAAGCGATTCCGTAAGGTTCGGACGCGGCGCTCGGGAGGAAACGGTACCCGGAAAGCCGCGCCTCCGGGCGATGGCCCGGGCCTCTTGTTGGACGATAGCCTCTTGGTTTTCAATAGCTTTCGAGCCTGGCTCCGAGCCGAGCGGGGCTGGAGCGCGAGCGGTGCGGAGCGTGCGCTCGCACGCGCCCTTGACCCCAAAGCGTTCCCTCAAGGTTGACATAACCGTAAACCCTGACCGTTCTCGACGCGGCGCCCGGGCACGGTCGGCAATCCCCACGTAAGCCCTTTGTTTTAATAGACTTTACCCATTCCTCATCAATTATACGGGTTCCGATCGCCGTTGTCAACCATCGTACTGGACGGGTACCGCCGAGGGCTGCCGAGGCTCGGGCGAGCCGCCCATTTTTGTTCTGGCAATTGCCGCGATCCTGGTGTATCTAATGGTCGCGCCGCCGGTAGCCGGGCGGCTTGGCGGGCGGCGAAAGGGTCGGGCCGGAGGAAGCGGGCAGAGCGTTCCCGCCTAGGCCGCCGGGCGGCGCCCCTCATGCCTTTCCCTGGGAGGTCATCATGCGCAGGCAACTCTTTTTGCTGGCGGCGCTCGTTGCCGGGGCCGCGCCCCTGGCGGGGCAAGGCGTGTGTCCCGGGTTCAACGTGGTCGTCAATACGCCGGAGGATCAGTTGATGTTGGCGGTGAACGGTGCGGACACCCCGCAGGAACAGGCGGCCGCGCTCGACAAGTTTATCCAGGAACACGCCGACTCGAAGTTTATTCCCTGCGCTTACGAATACGAGGTGATGACCAACGTCAAGCTCAACAACTTTGACAAGGCCATCGAATACGGAGAAAAGGATCTGGCCAACAACTATAAGAGCGTCAATCTGCTCGTCAACCTCGCCAAGGCCTATGTGGGGGCGGGCCGGGCGACCGACGCCGCCTTCCAGGCCATCGATCTGGGGGCGGAGCAGATCCGGGCCGAGCTGGCGGCTGCTCCCCGGCCCGCCAACGTCAGCGACGAGGAGTGGAAGAAGAGCCAGGCCGAATCCGTTAAGGACGACCGCGACTACCTGGTGTACGCTTTCTTCACCCTCTTGCAGCGCGTCGATGACGCCGCCAAGCGGCTCCAGTATCTCGACGCCTTCGCCAAGGCCTACCCCGAGATGGCCGGCTCGCCGCAGCTCAATTTCCAGTATCTGGTGGCCTACGAGCGCGCCAACAATCCCGCCAAGGCCAGCGAGTACGGCGAGAAGGCCATCGCCGCCGACCCCAATGACATCGACGCCCTCAACCTGGTGGCCTACAACTACGCGCTGCGGCTGCGCTCGAACTATGACAAGGCGGCCAGCTATGCCCAGAAGGTCCTGGCCCTGGTTCCATCCTCCAAGAAACCCGAGGGCATGACCGACGCGCAGTTCAAGACGTTGCAAAACAACCAGCTCGGCATGGCCCACTTGACCCTCGGTTACGTCAATCTGGTCAAAGCCGGCAAGACGCACCGAGTGGCTTCCGCCATCCAGGAGTTCAAGACGGCGGCCGGCCTGCTCGGCGCCAATCCGGAATTGCTGGGGCAGGACCTCTATTTCCTCGGCTACGCTTACGAGGACAGTTACCCGGCGAACCATCGCGCCGCCGCCGACGCTTTGGCGCGCGCCTCGTCGGTGGCCAGCTCAATGCAGGGCGCGGCGCGCGAGCTGCTGGCCAAGGTCAAGAAGGCCGAGTAAGAGGCCGGGCGGCCCGAGCGAGGGCGGGAGGAGCCGTCATCGGGAGTGGCGCAGAAGGCCGTGCCGGGCCTTCGGGTGGCCAGCGGCGCCGGCGACCGAGAAGTCAAACACGAGCCCGGGCAGATCGCGCCCGCGGAACAGATAGAAGCCGTACTCGCCGGGCGCCAGATCATGGGCCGGCACGAGCTTATAAAGACCACTCGCCACCTGTTGAGTGTACAGCTCCACTTGCGCTTGGAGCGGGATGCCGGAAGCTGAGTTCCAATCGCCTTCCGAACTCACCGTCAGCTCCCGATGCCCCGATCTGCTCGTGAGCCTCACCAGCACCAGGTCGGCCGCTCCGGCCGCTTGCTGGTCGCGGCCAGCCCGAAAGTAGAATACGGGGGTCGGCGCGGCCTGCTGGGCCGCATGGTCCCCGAGGATCTCGGCCCGCACCTTGCCTCCCCCGCTCATCGGTAATTTGCCGCTGATCGGCGTGCGGCCTCTCGAACGCTCCACGGTCACAGACCGCCCTTCCATTCGGACGACGCCGGCCGGACTGGCGTAATAAAGCCCGGGGTCGGCGGGGATTGTCACCGGCTCGACCGCCAGAAGCCATGCGCATGTCAGGATCATCGCCATCATGGAATCCTTTCCGCTCGCCGAAGCTGTCCGGAAGGGACCGCAGCGGGCAGCACACTGGGGGTCCGAGGGCCGGCCGCGCTATAGTCCACTTAAGTTGTTGATAAAGCGATATTTAGATTATTTTCCGCCGCCCGACCCCAGGCTCCCCGCGCCGGTTCCGGGCTTTTGGGCGGGCGAAATTCGGCCTCCGGCGCCTCCCTACGATGGCCCGCCCTTGCGTGTAACCACGTCGTAACCACGCTGATCGGAAGCGGGCGGTAGGGGTTGGTAGCTCCCCGCCCTCGGAAACGATCCTAGGGCCACCGAACGCGAAATTGGAGGCCGTTGACCCCCCTTTTTTAGGCCGCGGAGCCCGCCAGCCGGCAGGATCAGAGGCGGAGCGACCCTGCCAGCGCCACGGCCCCCGCCAAGCACGTGCCGGCGAAGTTCACCAGGCCGTTGGTCATGAGGCCGCGGCGCTCCGCGGTGGCCCCGAGCACGCTATCCAGCACCGTGCCGGCCCAGGCCGCGCCCCACGCGAGCGCGGCGCTCTTCCATCCGCCGCGGCAGAGCCCGAGCTGAGCGGCCAAGTCTACCACTAGCGCCGAAGCCGCCAGGCCGGCCAGCGTGCCGGCCGCCGAGACGCCCCCATGCTCGCCGGCGGCCACTCGCTTCCCGCTGGTAATCAGATAAGCGCGAGGCGAAAGCCACTGGCCAACCTCGCTCGATACGGTGTCACCGGCGGCTTCCGCGAGAGCTGCGACGAGGGCCAGCAGAAACGCCGACTCCTGGCGGGTGGTAATCACCAGAACGGAGAAGAACGCGGGGGCGAGGCCATTGGCCAAGGCCTCGCGCCAGCCTCGGGCTCCGCCACGCCGTTCCGCCACGCCGCGGGCTGATTTTTCGGCATAACCCAGCCGCGTGGCTATTGACCCCAGCAGAACGAAGGCGAGCAGAAGCGCAAAGCTCTTCCATCCCCATCCCATGTAAATCAGGACGCCGAGGGCGAAGCCGGCGGCGGCTCCGGAACGGTCCACGGCCCGGGCGGCGAGGGCGGCGAGGGCAAACAGGAGGTTGATGCCGGCGGCCAGCAGAAGGCGGCGCCCGAGGTAGGGCCAATTGCTCTCAACAGCCGAGCGTTCGACGAGCAAGGCGCAGAACATGAACCCGCCGCACACGAGCGGAACCGTGAGGTTATCGTCCAGGGAGATCGGTAGGCTCTCGACGATGGCTCCCACCAGAGCGGTCGCCGCGCTCACGATCAAGGCCTTCTCGGGCGGCACCCGCGGCCCCACCCAGCGCGTTAAAACGTAGGCGCCGGCGGTTCCGGCCAGGACGAAGGCGGCAAATCCGGCCCAAGTCTTCCGGCGGTGGTAGGGCAGCGCCGGCCCGCCCACCGCCTGGCCCGCCACGCTCGCCAGGCCGTCGCCGAGCGCCATAATGGCCCAAACCGCGGCCACCACCTCCAGGGAGCGGCGGTAGATCAGGATCAGGAGGAGCACCGAAATCGGGTAAAGAATGATGCCCGTCCAAACGCTGAGGGAGCCGGCTGGGCCGGCGGCGGTTCCGCCCAGATGCTGGGCCAGGTCCACATCGAGACGAGGCAGAATGAAGACGTTGAACAGCAGGGCCAATAAAGCCGCTCCCGCCGCCTGCCTCCAGGTGAGGAAGGGAAGTAGGAAGGCGAACAGCAGCATGGAAACGTGAACGAGTTTGCGGGGCGGGAACCCGTGGCGGGCGGCAGAGGTCACCGGCCGGGGAGACCGGGGAACCGTCGGTCGCGGGGAGTCAGGCGTTCGTTCCGGCATGGTCCACAGGCCACCCATTCCGGGCGACCGCGAGGGTTCGAGCCAGCCCGTCTTCGAGCGGTCTTACGCGATAGCCCAGCTCGGCGACCGCCTTGGCGCTCGAATAGACCCAGTCGTGTTTGAAAATCTTGACCACCCCCGGAGTCAGTTGGGGCGGACGGCCAAAAAGGCGGGCGCGGGCCAGCTCCACGCCGCCGCCGATCGCGCCCACCCAGAAGGGAATATGGCGCACCGGCCGCCGCACTTTGGAAATCTCCCCCACCAACCGAAACAGGTCGTTCAGGGAGCGATTATCACCCGCCACCACGTACTCCTGGCCGCGCTGGCCGCGCTCGAGCGCCGCCAGATGCGCCGCCACCACGTCCTCCCGATAGGCGAAACTCCAACGCTGCTCGCCGGAGCCGAGAAGGCCCGGGAACTGACCGGCCAGATACTGGCCGATCATCCGGCCCACCAGATTCCCTTCCGTCCGGGGTCCGGGGCCGTAAATAACCCCCGGCAGCAGGGCAATGACGGGATATTGCCCGAAGCCTTCGGCGCGCAGCCACTCGAGCGCCTGGACCTTCGTCCTCTCGTATTCATTGGCGAAAGGCCCCCGATGCGCCCGACCTTCGCCGGCGCTCGGATCGCGGGACGGTCCGAGGGCCATGAACGACGAAGTGTACACGATTCGGCTCACGCCGGCAGCTGCGGCGGCGCGGAGCAGGTTCTGGAGCCCGCCCCAGTTGACCCGGTGAAACTCCGCCGCGTCGCGCACCCACATCTTGACGAGCGCCGCCGTGTGGATGACCTCAGTCACCCCTTCCAGCGCCGGGCCCAGGCTTTCGCCGTCCGCCAGGTCGGCAACCGCGACCTGGCAGGCCGTTGCCGAGGCATCGAACCTCAAACGCGACGCCTCGCGCACCAAGACCCGGAACGGGCGGCCCTGCCGCGCCAGTTCCCGGGCGATTCCCGAGCCCAGGTATCCGGTTGCGCCGGTCAGAAGAAGCATGTGTCACCGCCGCCCCGGTCAGCGGATCAAATAGGCTCCGGCCAAACCCAGATGCCCCGCCATCATCATCCAATACATGTGCCGCCAGGAGGGATGATTCTCTCCTTCGGCGACCAGCCGCCCCGGATTCCGGTTCATTATGTAGATCACATAGCCGCCCCAGGCGAGCATGATGGCGCTCAACAGCAGGATGGCGGCGGGGTTGCCGCTCAAAATCCGGCCCCGCACACCCAGAATCAGCAGCAGCCACGGCAGTAAAAATGACGGGCTGATGATTCGGGCGCTCCATTGGGCCCCCCACTTCACCGGAAGCGTGACGCAGCCGGCGGCGCGGTCGCCTTCGATATCGGCGAAATCCTTGGTGGTCGTGGCCCCGAGCAAAAAGACGAAATAAACCAGCCCAATGTACCACGGCTCGATGGATGCCAGCACCGTGGCCACGCTCGCCCAGCCCGCCACCTTCAGCAGCTCCCCGCGGACGAGCGCGACGATGAAGTTGGAAGCGTAGGGATGGCGCTTCAGCCGGATCGGCGGCGCCGAATACATTACCGTGGCCGCCGCCGCCCCGGCGTAAATCACGAACGTCTGGCGGTTGACTCCCGCCACCATCGCCAAGGCGGCCAGATAGCATCCGGCAACGAACCGGGCGGCGGGCCGGCGGGCCAGGCGGCCGGAAGGCAAGGCTCGATGAGGCTTGTTGATGCGGTCGTTGTCGAGATCGCAGAGCTGGTTCAAGCCGTTCGAGCCGGCGTTCAGGACGCCGGCGGCCAGAATCGCCAGCCCGACATGGGAAAGGCGAAACGGGGCGCGGGTCGCTCCGTAGCCGATCAGCGCCCCGGACGCAATCCCGACCATGGGGGGCAGCAGGGTGAAAGGGCGGGCAAACTCCCAATAAACGTGCAGCGCCTTCATGCCGGCGCTATTGTGGAGCCTGGCGGCGCGGCTGGCAAGGCTGAAAGAGCGGGCCGCGCCTCGCCTCCGGCTCCAGACCGCCGGCCGGCTCATGATAAAGTAAAGCTCATGGACGGTTTGCACGCGCCCGGCGGAGCCCGGCCGGCGAGCGTTCTTCTGCTCGCCCACGGCGCTCCGGACCGCTGGGAAGACATTCCGGCCTTTGTGCTCAGCCTGCGCGACGGGCGCCGGCTCCCGGAGCCCGCCGTGCGGGAGATCGCCGAGCGTTACCGCCGGATCGGCGGAGGATCGCCGCTCGCCCGGCTGACGAATCGGCAGGCGGAAGCGCTGGCCCGGCAGACAGGGCGGCGAGTCTACGTGGGGATGAGGAACTGGAAGCCGTTTATCGCCGACGCCGTGCGGCGCATGACGGCAGACGGCGTCGAAAAGGCCGTCGCGATCTGCCTGGCGCCGCAAAACTCCCGCACCAGTGTCGGCCTGTACCGCCGCGACCTGGACGATGCCCTCGAGCGGCTGGGCGCGCGGATCGCCGTCACCTTCGTCGAGAGCTGGCACGATCATCCCGGCCTCATTGAGGCGTTCCGCGAGCGGGTGGCGGCGGCCTTGGACCGCGCCGGATCCGTCCCCGTCATCTTCACCGCCCACAGCGTCCCGGCGCGAACGATTGCCGCCGGAGACCCGTACGACGAGCAGGTGCGGGAGACGGCGCGGCGGGTAGCGGCGGCGCTCGGGCCGCGCCTCCGGGAATGGCGGCTCGGCTATCAGAGCCAGGGCATGACGGCCGAGCCTTGGATCGGCCCGACGGTGGAATCGGTGATGGACGAATTGGCCGCCGCCGGCCACCGCCGCGCCGTCATGGCTCCCATCGGCTTTCTGTGCGACCACGTCGAGATTCTCTACGACGTCGACGTGGGGTTCCGCCAGTACGGCGAGCGCCTTGGCCTCGAGATCATCCGCTCGGAGTCTCTCAACGACAGTCCGCTGCTGATCGCCGCCCTCGCCTCGCTGGTGGCCGGCCGCGCCGCTGACGAACCGCTGGCCAGCCGGGGGGGTGCGGGGCCGTGAACCCCGGGCGGCGGCGCGTGGCGGTGATCGGAGGCGGCGTCTCCGGCCTGGCGGCGGCCTACACGCTGGCGCGAGCGCGGCAGGCCGGCGTTCCGGTGGAGGAAACCCTCATCGAGGCGGACGGCCGCCTGGGCGGGGTGATCCGCACGGAGCGCGTGGACGGCTTCCTGATCGAAGCCGGGCCCGACTCGTTCCTGACGGAAAAACCCGAGGCGGCCGCCTGGTGCCGCGAACTGGGCCTGGGCGGTTCGCTCCTCGGCTCGAATGACGCGGCGCGCCGCACCTACGTCCTGCATCGCGGGCGACTCGTCCCGCTTCCCGACGGCCTGCTGATGCTGGTGCCGGCGCGCTGGTGGCCGCTGGCCACGACCCCGCTGATTCCGCTGGCCGGCAAGCTGGCCGTCCTCAAGGACTGGTGGGTGCGGGCGGAAGATGGCCGGCGGGAGGACGAATCCGTGGCCAGCTTCGTGCGCCGGCATTTCGGCCAGGCCATGCTCGACAGCATCGCGGCGCCGCTCGTGGCCGGCGTCTTTGGAGGCGACGCCGAGCAGTTGAGCGCCCGCTCGGCGCTCTCCCGGTTTTGGGAGATGGAGCGCCGGCACGGTAGCCTCATCCGCGCCGTCCGCGCGGCGCAGCGAGAGAAGGCGCAGGCGAGCAGCGGGACGGCCGCGCGGCGGCCGCTCTTCACCACCCTGAAGGACGGGCTGGAGGCGATGGTGGCGGCTTTGGAAGCGCGTCTGGATCCGAGCCGCATCGAGCGGAAGCGGCGTGCCGTGGCCGTCGAGCGGAGCGAGGGGAGCGGCGAGGCCGGGTATCGGATTTGGCTGGAGGGGGGCAGCCGGCGCGAGGCCGACGCTCTCCTGCTGGCCTTGCCGACCTACGAGGCGGCACGCCTGGTGCGGCCGGTTGACCCGGAGTTGGCCGGCCTGCTGGCGGGCATCCCCTACGCCGCCGCTCTGACCGTGGCGCTCGGGTATGGGGCCGAGGTGCGGCGGACGTTGCCGCCCGGCTTCGGTTTTCTCGTGCCTCGCCAGGAAGGTCGGCGGCTTCTGGCCTGCACGTTCGTCCACAATAAATTTCACCATCGCGCGCCGCCCGGCCATGCCCTGCTGCGATGTTTTCTGGGGGGCGCCGGCGATCCGGAGGTGCTTGACTGGGGCGACGGAGAGATCCTAGGCCGGGTGCGCCAGGAGTTGACGGCCATTCTGGGCATCGCCGCCGAGCCGCTGTTCTCCCGCGTCTATCGCTGGCCGGCCTCGATGCCGCAATACGTGGTGGGCCACGAAGCGCGCCGGCGGAGCCTTGAAGAACGGCTGACCCGCCATCCGGCGATCCGGCTGGCCGGCAACGCCTATGCGGGAGTCGGGATCTCCGACTGCATCCGCAGCGGGGCCGAGGCGGCCGCCGGGCTGATAGGGGACGGGGCGGCGCGGGCGGCCGCGTCGATGAGCTTGCGGTCTTAGCCTGTGACGAGCGACGAGCGGCCCAACTCGGGGGTGGGCGCGGCTGCCGCCGAACCGTGGCGGGAGTCGCGCTTCCTGCGCGCCTGCCGGCGCGAGCCGGTGGACGCCACGCCCATCTGGCTGATGCGCCAGGCTGGGCGCTACCTGCGCGAATACCGCGAGCTGCGGGCGCGCGTGCCGTTTCTGGAGCTGTGCCAGAATCCCGACCTGGTGGCGGAGGTGACGGTCACGGCGGCGAAACGTCTGGGCGTAGACGCCGCCATCCTCTTTGCGGACTTGTTGCTGATCGTCGAGCCGCTGGGCTGGCGGCTGTCCTATGAGAAGGGCGACGGCCCTACCGTGCGGCCGCCGCTGCGCGGGGCCCGGGACCTCCGCCGCCTGCGCGAGGTCGAGGCCGAAGAGTCGCTCGGCTACGTCTTCGAAGCCGTCCGCCGCGCGCGGGCCGCTCTGGATAGCCGCCTGCCGCTCATCGGCTTCGCCGGCGCACCCTTTACCCTGGCCTCTTACCTCATCGAGGGCGGCTCGTCGCGCACCTACGTTCACACCAAGAGCCTGATGTATCGGGAGCCGGAAGCGTGGCGGGCGCTCATGGATCATTTGGCGCGCAACCTGGCTCGCTACGTGAACGGGCAGATCGCCGCCGGCGTGCAGGCGATCCAGATTTTCGACAGTTGGGTGGGCTGCCTCGCTCCGGCCGACTATCGGGAGTACGTGCTGCCGTATTCTCGCCGCCTGATCCAGGCCGTCGCGCGCGGAACGCCGGTCATTCACTTCGGAACCGGCACGGCGGCCCTGCTCGAGGCCATGCGCGACGCGGGCGGAGACGTGATCGGACTCGACTGGCGCGTCGAGCTCGGCGAAGCGTGGCAACGGCTGGGCGGACAGGTCGGAGTGCAGGGCAATCTCGACCCGGCGGTGCTGCTGGCCGAACCGGCCACGGTGCGCGAGCACGCCCAGCGCATCCTGGACCAGGCCGGGGGGCGTCCCGGGCACATCTTCAACCTCGGCCACGGCATTCTGCCGGCGACGCCGGTCGAGCACGTGCGGGCGCTCGTGGATTTCGTCCACGAAAGCAGCGCCCGCGCGCGGCCGCCGGATAGTATAATAGGGAACGAGGCCGCCCGCGGCCGGCGGCGCGGAGGGTGGAAAGGGAACCGCACCACGCACGAATGAGATTTTCGCGGCGACAGTTTCTCGGCTCGTCTCTCCTGCTCGGCTCCCAGATTCTCGACGCCTTGACGACTCCTCTCTACCGCTGGCGCAGCCTCCCGGTCCTGAACGCCGCACCCCGGCCCCATCCCCAGGAAAACATCCCCGTGATTTACGTGGACGTCGCCCGTGAGGCCGGCCTGAACGTCACCAACGTCTGGGGCGGCGTCGAGCACAAGGATTACATCATTGAGGCCAAAGGCAGCGGCCTCGCCTTCTTTGACTACGACCAGGACGGCTGGCTCGATATTTATCTGTCCAACGGCAGCCGCCTCCACCCCAACTGGCCCCCGGGCCAGGAGCCTCATACCCATCTGTTCAAGAACAACCGCGACGGCACCTTCACCGACGTCACCGAGCGCTCCGGCTTGAAGCGCGCCGGCTGGCAGGTGGGCGTCTGCGTCGGCGATTACGACAATGACGGCTGGGACGATCTGTTCCTGACCTTCTGGGGACACAACGTCCTGTTCAAGAATAACGGCGACGGCACCTTCACCGACGTCACTCGCCAGGCGGGGCTCGATCAGGAGCAGGTGCGCTGGGGCTCCGGGTGCACCTGGATCGACTACGATCGCGACGGCCACCTGGATTTGTTCGTCGCCAATTACATCGTCCTCGATCTCGCCAAGGTGCCCATCCCGGGCCAGACCGGCTATTGCCAGTGGAAGGGCATCCCGGTGATGTGCGGGCCGCGTGGCTTGCCGGGCGGCTCCAACCTCCTCTACCACAATAACGGCGACGGCACCTTTACCGACGTCACCGAAAAGGCCGGCATCGCGAAGCCCGGCCCCCGCTATTCGATTACCGCCGTCGCTTATGATTTTGACAACGACGGCTGGCCCGATATCTACGTGGCCGTCGATTCCGAGCCGAGCCTCCTGTTCCACAACAATCACGACGGCACCTTTACCGATGTCGCCGTCATGGCCGGCTGCGCGTACAACGAGGACGGGCAGGAGCAGGCCGGCATGGGCGTGGCCGTGGCCGACTACAACTGCGACGGCTGGCTGGATATTTTCAAAACCAATTTCTCCGACGATACCTGCGACCTTTACAAAAACAACAAGGACGGCACCTTCACCGACGCCACGTTCGTTTCCGGCGTTGGCGTCAATACCCAATACGTCGGCTGGGGCTGCGGCTTCGTCGACTATGACAACGACGGCTGGGCCGACATCATCCAGATCAACGGCCACGTCTACCCGGAGATTGACCACTACAACCTCGATGCCCATTTCAAGGTGCCGCGCGTCGTTTACCACAACAACGGCAACGAAAAATTTACCGACGTTTCCAAGCAGATGGGGCCCGGCATCACCGAGACCTTCTCCAGCCGCGGGGCCGCCTTCGGCGATTACGACAACGACGGCGATATCGACGTCCTGGTGCTCAACATGAACGATCCGCCGTCCCTGCTCCGCAACGACGGCGGCAACAAAAACAACTGGATCAAGATCAAACTGATCGGCACGCGGTGCAATCGGACGGCCATCGGGGCCCGGGTGCGGGTGGTGACCGGGCAGCACGCGCAGATTGACGAGGTCCACAGCGGCACGAGCGTGATGTCGCAAAGCGACCTGCGGCTGCATTTTGGCGTCGGCCAGGCCAAAGTGGTCGATCTGATCGAAGTCAAGTGGCCCACGTTGATCAAGGATCCACCGGCGCGAGGCCGCGCCCGGGCCGGCTCCTCGCCGGTCGAGATCTTCCGCCACGTTCCCGTCAACCAGATCATTACCATTAAAGAGGGCGAGGGCATCATTGATCGCCGGCCGGGGAACACCTCGCGCTAGCCGGTGGTCGGCGCGCCGCGAAAGGGAAGGCCATGGGGAGCAGGAAGCGGTTCCGCCGAGCCGGCGCCAGCCTGGCGTGGCTGGCTGGGCTCGCCCTCTCGCCGCTCGCGGCCGGCGCCCCGCCCGCGTCCGGGCCCCTGAAGCTGCTCCTCTCGGTCGAACAGCCCCGGCTCGCCGAGCCGTTTCCGATGCGGCTGACCTTGCACCTTCACAACGGCGGGGCCGCGGCGGTCTGGCTCTACCGGCACGTTCAGAATCCGGACGTCCTGGCGCGGATCGCCGCCAGCCAGGCGGCGGGCGAGCCGCCGGCGAACGTTACGAGCGGCGGATCGAGCCTGGCGGTTCACTTGGAGCCGCTCGCGGCCGCCTCCCTCACCGCGCCGGGGCGCGGCGAGGTGCTCGAAAGCGTAGGGCTGCCCCATCCCGATCTGGTGAAGCTCGAGCCGGGCGCGGATTACGAGGAAGGCTGCGTTGCCGCCTGGCAACCGGCGGCGCGATCCTCCCCCGGCGGGCAGCCCGAGCCGGTCTGGGGCCGCTACCGCCTTTGGGTGGATTACCGCGCCCAATTCTCGAATCGCGATGCCGTGGCCCGCGCCACGGGCGTGCCGGTGTGGAGCGGAACGTTGCCGAGCCCGGCGATCGAGATCGACCTCGAACCGCCTCCGGCTTCAGCCGCCGGCTCGGTGGCCGGCCTGATCACGGATGAGGACAAGCGGCCGCTGGCGGGGGCGGTGGTCTCCCTGAGCGACCGGCAGGAGCACCTGGTCGGCCAGCTCGTCACCGGCCCGAGCGGGCGATTCTCGTTCGAGCATCTGCCCTTCGGCCTTTACTGGGTGACGGCGCGGCGGGAACTGGCGGCCGTCGACACCGCCATCTTTGAGCACGTGGAGCTGACTCCGGCCAACCCGGCCGGCACCGCCAACCTGATCCTGCTGTCCCCCGAGGTCTACGAGCCGAAGCAGATGCTGCACAAGCCGGTGCTGTTTCGCGTCACCAACAGCGCCGGCCAGCCCGTTCCGAAGGTGACGCTGCAAATCGTCTGGTCGAGCGGCACCGTGCTGAATACGGCGAGGGGCGAGACGGCCGACGACGGGACGGCCGCGCTCGACCTGATCCCGGGCCGGAACTACGTGACCCTGAAACGGCGCCGCTGCCCAAACGAGGATCAGCGGGTGGACGTGGCCGAGGGCGACGGCATCGACGGTTTCGGGCTGACGTTGGACTGCGCCCCGAAATAGCCGGGCGCGGCGGGCCGGATTCGAACCGGAGGCGCCTGCCGTCATGGCGCGAAGGCTGGCGTGAGGCCTCTCGATCCTCTCGTGCGGCGCGACCGCGGCGGCGCCTCCGAAGAATTTCATCGCCCGCGCCGTCAGCGCTTCACCACGCGGGCGGCCGCGGCAGCGTCGGAGACGGCCAGGATGATCAGGGCCTCGGAGTCGGCGCCTTTGAGAATGCTCCCGTAGGCGTACTGAATGTCGATGCCGTGCTCGGCCAGCTTCCGCGTCAGCCGGCCGAGGGCGCCGGGCCGGTGGGAGACGCGGGCGGCCAGAACCTCCTCTTCCCGGTACGGCAGGTTGAGTCGGCCGAAGACCTGCCGCGCGGCTTCGAGGTCATGGGTCACCAGGCGCACCGGAGCCCGCCCGGCCGTCTCCGGGACCATCAGCGCCTCGATATTGACGGCCACCTTGGCCAACTCCGAGCACAGTTCGGCGAGCGCGCCCCGCCGATTCTCCAGCGTCACGGCCAATTGCCTTACTACCGCCATCGTTCACCTCCCGGTCTTGCCTCAACCCCCGCCCCGCCGGCCGCTACGGCTGATCATAGAGCGGACTCGGAGGCGTCGGCGCTTCATAGTCGCGACCATACAGGTTCTTGTGCGTCTTCAGCCAGTCGCCGGACTCGGCGAGCGACAGCGTGCCCAGCGAAGAGGTGGCTTCGGAGATCGTCACGTCCCGCGATTGGCTCCTCAGCGTCTGGGGCAGGCAGCGCTCCTCCCAGACGTGAAGCCGGTAGCGTCCCGGGGCGACGCCGGCCCAGCGGATGTCGCCGGCTCGATTCGAAATGCCGAAGTAAGGCGTGCGGACGGCAATCACCACGGCGCTCATTTCCGGATGGATGTTGCAGAAGATATAGGACACCCCGAGCCGGTCGAATTTCACCGAGTGCGTGCTGCCGGCCTCATAGAGCCCCAGATCAAAGCGCTTGCCCTCGAAGAGCGAGAAGACATTGTGAAAGAAGGGATCGAGGTTGGGAAAGTCCACCCGGGAGCCGACCGGCACCACCAGCACGTGCGGCTCGAAGCGCTTGCGCCGCTGGATCAGGCGGTATCGGCGGGGCTGTTGCTGGAAGGCCTGTTCCACCGCCGGGGCCGGATCGAGCGGCTCGAGCCACACGACGGCGCCGGCGTTGTCAACCGGCTGCCGGCGGCTGCGGGTCGAGTCCACCAGCCGCACCTTCAGGCTGACCGTCGCGGCGCGGCCGGCGGACGGGATGACGAGCAGCGCGAAGAACCACCGCCACCAGCGCCGGGCCCGCCCGCCGCGCCTCCCGCGGACGGGGCGCGGGGCGCTCCCGGCCGGCCTGGAGGAGCCGTCACGCCGATCGCCACGGAGGATGCGCATACTTCAGAACAAGATCCCCACGCCCACGTTAACATGGTCGGCCGTGTTGCGGGGGGCGTTCACGGGGAACGTCCACAGCCGGCGGTATTCGAGCGAGAGCAGAAGGTTCGACCGGGCTCGGTAAATGGCGTTGATCATCGCCGTCTGGTTGCGGCCCACGTCGGAGTTGAGATAGCTGAAGCCCTGGGTGAACTCCTCCAGGTCGTAATGGCGCGGAACGTCCTCGCCGAACGCGCCGTTGAACTCCAGCTTCTCCGTCGGGCTGACTTTCATCTGCGACCAGCCGCCCGCCACGTTCAATCCGATGACGGCGGTGGACGGATCGGCCAGGGGGCCGTTCCACAGCACGCTGCGTCCCGCCGCCGCTCCCAGGCCGCCGAGCGCCCGGCCCTGATAGAGCTCCCCGCTCCAAGCCAAGTATCGGCCGAGCGGCACCGACCAATCCATCGTCCCCGCCCAGGAGTCGACGGCGCGGCCATATCCCCAGTCTTGGCGGCCGTAGTATCCCCCGGCACCGATGGCCACCGGCCGCCCCCCGGCCGTCGTCGAACCCCAGGCCAGCCGCGCGGCGTAGGCCGGCTGGCCGGAGCGCTCGCCGGCCCCCGGGGTGCGATCAAACGAGCTGGAATTGGGTTCGCCGGTGAGCGGGTCCAGAATGCCGCCTTGAACGAGCCAGCTCGACCCGTCCGAACGCAGCCAGCGATGCTCGACGCGAATCTGGGGAGTCCAACTCCACAGGTTGCCGGAATAGGCGAGGGCGGGGATGGCCAGCGAGGCGAGCGAGGTGGGCGAGAGGGGAGAAAAGAAGGGGGCGTCTTGCCCGGCCACGACCGCCGTGCTCGGCCAATCCAGACGCAGGGTCGCCGTGCGCATCCGCACCAGACCTTCCGTCACGCCGTTTTCGTTGGGCGGAAAGCCTCCGAAAAAGTCGAACTGGACGTTGCCGCTGGTGCGGGCGCCGGCGATTTCGGGGCCGAACACTTCCAGTCCCACCAGCGACTGGCGGACCGTGGCGCCGAAGTTGTGGCCCGTGCCGAGCGGCCGCGGCGATAGGGCGAGCGCCGGCAGGTCCTGATTATCGGTGGCGCCGCGGTTTTCGAAGACGTTGAGCAGGGCCGTGCCCGAAAGCCGGACCCGATACTTCGAGCCGCTCTCCACTTTGCTCTGGTATTGATCGCTGAGCTTGGAGTTTAAAAGCTGCTCGTCTTCCTCGAGGCGGCTCACCCGCGCATCCAAGGACGCCTCCCCCGAGCCGGCAGGCTCGCGGCCGGGCGGCGGGCCCGCCTCGACCGCCGGGGCGGCGGGCGCGTGGACCGAGCCGAGGAGCCAGGCCGAGAGCGTCGCCAGTTGCTGGCGCGTTTCTCTCAATTCCCGGCGCAACTGCTCCGTTTCAGCTTGCGCGCGGGCCGCCTCTTGGCGCGTCTGCTGCAGTTCCGCGCTCAACTCCCGCACTTCGGTGCCGAGCTCGCGGAGCGCCTCCGCGAGCGACGGGTTCTGCTCGGGCGCGATTCGGCCCTCGGAGGCCGTCTGCGCCGCGCCGCCCGAGGTTATGAACAGTCCCATGGCCAGGGCGGCGATACCCTTCCGCCCGGCCGTTGCCCGGTTTGGACGCTTCATAAAACCTCCTGCCGCCCCCAAGGCGGACAAACCCGAATCGCCTCCACATTGTAATCCCTCTTCGTGCGGGCCGCCGGGCGGACTTGCTTTGCCGGCGCGAGAGCGGGGCGAATGTTGTGCCTCGATGATAATGTCCCCTTTTGTCCTCGATAGAAATGTCCCCTAATGTGACCTCCGAAAGGAGGTCAGATTGGGGCGAACGGAGATGAGCAAGAGGGAGTTGGGAAGGGTTGAGGTACTGGCGCGGGTGAAGAGTCGAGAGTTGCGCCTGGTGGACGCAGCGGCGCTGGTGCGGTTGAGCTACCGACAGACGAAGCGGCTGTGGAAGCGGTATGGGGAGGAAGGGGCGGCGGGGTTGAAGCACCGGAGCGCGGGGCGGCAGTCGAACCGGGCATACGCGGAGAAGTTCCGGGGAAAGGTGTTGGGGCTGGTGCGAGAGAAATACGGCGGGCCGGTGGGGCACTTGTCAAGAATGTTGTGTCTGGCAGATTGATTTTCATTCCTCCGTCTCGAATCTGGACTGAAAGATGGCGTTGAATTGGTCGAGGGCGTTCTGGACGGAGGAGGCGACGCGGCGCCAGCGCC